>CAYTSF010000194.1:0-1288 GCA_964440335.1 uncultured Leptospirales bacterium | reverse complement strand
GTTGAAACGCTCGAACCCCGTTCCTTTATTACCATTGAGGATGTCCGGTCGCACAAATCCGGGTATATTACTCCATCGGGTTCTTACAGCAGACAAAGGGGGATTCTCAAACGTAAATAATTGCATAATCAGCTTGACAAAAACATAAAGTTCAAGTTAACTTGAACTATCAATATCACTTTACAGGGAGAAACATCATGTTTGATTTTACAATGACAGATGAACAGATAAAACTCAGGGATGAGGCGCGTGCATTTACAAAATGGGTGCCGCGTGAAATGATCCTGGCCATGGACGCGGAGGAGATCCAGTTCCCCAGGGAATACCTTACCGAATGCGGCAGACGCAACCTCCTTGGCATCAGGCTGCCGAAAGTGTACGGCGGCAGGGGCCTGGGCTGGACCGAAGACGTCATGGTCGCGGAGGAGATTGGCGTTGCCAGCTATTCCCTGGCCTGCATCTGGGGTGTTGGCGCGGATATAGTTTGTGAGGCAATCATAAAGTACGGGTCAGAGGAACTGAAACAGGCGGTCGTGGTTCCGCTGCTTAAAGGAGATACATTCGCGGCAGAGTGTCTTACAGAGCCGCGCGGGGGTTCGGACTTTTTCGGCGCCACGACAAAGGCCCGTAAAGACGGCACCGACTGGATCATAAGCGGCCAGAAAAGGTTCATCGTTGGAGCAGAAGGGGCAGACTGGTTTATGCTCTATGCAGTTACAGATCCATCAGCGCCGCCGCACAAGCGCATGACATGCTTCATGGTTCCGCGCACAAAGGGGGTTGAGTCAAAATATATATACGGCCTCATGGGTGTGCGCGGAGGCGGCGCTGGCAGGCTGCTCCTTGACGAGGTTCGCGTCCCTGAACGGTACGCGCTCAACGGCGTCAACAACGGCTTCGACGTGTTCATGACAAACATGGTACCCGAAAGGCTCGGTACTGCTGCAATGACCATCGGCTCCGTGAGGCCTGCGCTCGAAATCGCCACGTCATATACTTCACGCAGGAAGGCATTCGGCCAGCAGATCATGAACTTCCAGGCAGTGGGATTCAAGGTCGCGGACTGCGCAATGACCATGGATGCCATGAGGTCAATGGCCTACACCACGGCCCTGGCGATAGATTCAGGCAAAGCGGGCGCGGGCAGAATACGGAGAATGGTTTCGCAGACCAAGAAGTTCATCACTGAAGGTTCATGGCAGGTGGTAAACAACTGCATGCAGGTCATGGGAGGTATTGGGTACACCAACGTTTTCCCCATCGAACGAATACTGCGCGATATACGGCT
>CAYTSF010000193.1:0-4809 GCA_964440335.1 uncultured Leptospirales bacterium | reverse complement strand
AATTATTTTAAACCACCGGATTTTAGAATAATAGCCCACTGGCTTAAATATCTCAATCATTCATAATAATATCAAGCTCTTTTAATGTGATATATCAAAAACAGCAACAGCCAGACTATATTTCCCGGATTGCAGAATTTACTTGAAAAATAATTAATCATTAATTATTGATTGTACATCATAAACAGTGTTATAGTTGAGGTGTATCAAATGAAACTGTCAGATATTATCATTGAAAAACAATCTCCCACCAGCGTCACGATATCAAGGGAGAGTTGGGTAAAAATTGAACGTGAAATTCTCCAGAGCGAAAAGAGACTTACAAGGGAGGATTTACATAAATTCGCAGGGTCAATACATCTCACGGAAGATCCGTTAGCTTACCAGAAGAGTATACGTAATGAATGGTAACAATATTCTTGATACGAATATCGTCCTATACCTGTTGGCAGGTAAGCTTGACCTGAATTCGCTTCCAGAAGGTGAATTCTGCATATCTTTTATAACCGAAATGGAACTGCTCTGCTATGAAATGCCGCATGATGAAGAACAGAAAGTCCGTGTATTCCTTAACTCAATAGAAATCGTTGAACTTAACAGCCGTATTAAGCAGAAAGCAATAGAAATCAGGAGAAAATACCGCATTAAACTTCCCGATGCAATCATCTGCGCAACCGCCTTTGACCTGGGCGGTTCACTTGTTACAGCCGATGAACAATTGAAAAAAGTTGCCCGGTTAATCCTGCAGGCATGAGTCGTTAAAGCGGACGGCCTTCCCGCTTCGCGGAAAGCCGGCCTCGCGGTTTGAATAAACTGTTACATCTCATCAAACAATTTATCCTTTTTTATCCACAAATCATTCAGCCAGTTCTGGATTCTTTCCTGGAAAACCGGATCATTTGTGTAGTCGCCGATAAACTCACCGGTCACGGGAATTTTTTCAACATGCATCTTTACAGATTTTACTTTACCGCACAGCAGGCTCCAGAACTTCTTGTCTTCGACCGGGTATTTTATTGTTATGTTCAGTATGCTGTTTATCTGCTCCCCCATGATTGTGAAAACAAAACCCGTTCCTCCGGCTTTAGGCTTGAGGAGATTGTTAAATGGAGAATTCTGCCTGTCGTGTTTACTCTCTGTAAATCTGGTTCCCTCAACAAAATTCATTATTGAAACAGGCATTGTTTTAAACTTGGAACATGCAATCCGGGTTATCTCAATATCTTTGCCCTTAAGATGAGGATTTTTGGCAATGAATTCCGGTGAATATCTTTTCATAAACGGAAAGTCAAGGGCCCACCATGCCGGTCCCATTATTGGCACCCATATGAGTTCCTTTTTAATAAAAAATTTCAGAAATGGAATCTTCCGGTTAAACAATGTCTGCAGCGCAATTATGTCAATCCATGACTGGTGGTTCGATATTACCATGTACCACTCGTTCATCGAAAATTTCTGTTCTCCCGAGGACTCAATGCGCAGGCCGAGAATCCGCGTGAAGAGAAAGGAGTTATTCCCGATCCATATAACAGATATAATAATGTTAATGCGCGTGCATATTTTTTTTATTGGCCCGAAGGGGAGTACTAATTTTATCAGTGCCGGCGGCATAAGCAGCGGCACGCAGATAAGGCTGTTTAATAAAAGGAACGCAAAAGAAAATCCGCCTGTGATATTGTGAAAAAGAGTCCTGAAGGCATTCCCTTTTTTTGCCATCAAATCGCTGTTGCCGGTTTTAACAAAATTCATGGTATCTCCCTGTTTATATTGGAATTCCGGGTATCGGATAAATGGTGGATAATTTAAGTTGATATAGTCCGGTTTAACAGAGTAACAGAATTTATTGCGCCAGAGTTGCAAAAAAATGTTGAGGATATATTAATAGTTGTAACCGTAAATAAAGAGCAGTTATTAGAAGATGGGGTGGCGGAATAATTAAACAGGCGGCATGTGTTGCACTATTTTTTGATGCCCGGTTGTTTTTCTTTTTCTTATAAACATGAGAATAAATTGCACGGCAACTACCAGCGCAAAAATAATGTAAAACAATCCGCCGCTGATAAACGCCCATGCCCCCTGTGACAAGCGGAAAGCCGCATAAACTGTAAGTGCGGTATGCGCAGCAAATATGATAAGCATGGTAATCATCATTCGCTTCATGGCGCGGATACCATCTTCATTGAGTGCGGGTGCGCCGTCCTTCATGTAACGGGAGGTCATGAGTACGAAGAATTTATCCGGCCGCGCCGCTGCCCCGGCAAGTATGATGCACAGTAAGAATTCAATCAACGCAGGCTTGAGTTTAAAGAATAGTGCGTTTTCCAGCAGGATAGAAATTCCGCCAAGCAGCACAAGGAACAGAGTATCAATTACGATAAATCCATCCCAGCGCCTGTCCCTGATGCGGGTGAGCAGAAGTTCCAGCATGCCAAAAGCCAGGGCTATGAAGAGACCGGTTGCAGTCCCCCATATTTCATCAGCTGCAATAAATATAAAGAGGGGCAGCAGCCCGGGAAGCATCTGTTTAAGCATCATGTTTATCGGCATTGTGAACTCCGGTCTGCAGAAACAGGTACCGGAGCAGCCCGTGCTGTCAAACAGAATCCCGGACTGTTTTATTTCTCATTGTTAACCGGGTCTAATATTTTTGTTTATTCTGAGTTTTGAAAATATTTTTTATTGACAGAAATTATCTCGATTACTATTAATCAGCCCATGATGATAGGGATATTATGTATATAAATCCCTGTCCTGAATTTTGCCGGTTTTCTGATCGTACCAAATACAACACTTACTATGGAATTTAAATACTGGCTGGCGGGACACTGCCATATTACCCGTGGGTGATTACTCCTTTACCGGATAGAGTTTTACCAGCCTGAAATATATAACACGAAAACATACTAAGGAGGCTCACATGCTTAATCAACTAGTTGATACCAGGGATGCAAAGTTTGTTGTTTTTGAACTTCTTGAAATTGACAAAATGACAAAATACCCTGTATTTGCAGATTTCGATCACGACACATTCGATGCAACAATTGATCTCGCAGAGCAGGTAGCGGTTGAAGTATTCTTCCCAACAGCTGAAGAAGGGGACAAGATTGGAGTAAAATGGGACCCGGTTACAAAAGCGGTAAAAATCCCCGAAATATTCAAACCGGCTCTTGACCAGTACTATGCGGCAGGATTTCAGGGTCTGACAGACCATATTGAAGATGGCGGTATGGGAATGCCTAACCTTATAGGCGCAGTAGCCAGCGAATTTGTATGCGCTGCCAACTACTGTCTCGGAATGTATCCGGGCCTTTCACACGGTTGCATGGAAATGCTGTTCACACACGCAACTGAAGAACAGAAAAGAATGTATGCAGACAAAATCATGACAGGTGAGTGGGGCGGAACAATGTGTCTTACAGAACCTGAAGCTGGTTCTGACGTTGGTAACCTCAAAACCAAAGCTGTTAAACAGGCTGACGGAACATACAAAATCACCGGTAACAAGATATTCATCTCTTCCGGTGAGAACGACTATTATAAAAACATGGTACACCCTGTTCTCGCAAGGATCGAAGGCGACCCCAAGGGAACAAAAGGCATATCAATATTTATCGTTCCCAAGTACAGGGTTAAACCCGACGGATCACTGGGCGAGTTTAACGATGTAATATGCGCAGGCGTTGAGCACAAAATGGGTATCCACGGCCAGTCAACATCACAGCTTTCATTCGGCGAGAACAACAATTGTATTGGTTACCTCATGGGTGAAGAGCGTCAGGGTATGAAGATCATGTTCCAGATGATGAACTTTGCACGTAATGGTGTTGCGGTTCAGGGACAGGGCAACGCCTCTGCTGCATACATGCACGCTGTAACATACACAAAAAACAGGTTCCAGGGAGCTGATGTTACCCAGATGCTCAATCCTGATGCACCTCTTGTAACAATCAGCAAACACCCTGATGTAAAAAGGATGCTCCTGTGGATGAAATCCCACCTTGAAGGGCAGAGGATCCTGTGCTACTATCTCTTCCAGAACATCGACATTACACACGCATCATCTGACGAAACAGAGAAGAAAGAAGCCCAGGCAATGGTTGAAATTCTTACTCCTATATGTAAGGCAGGCTGTACAGACAAGGGCGTTGAAATCACATCAATGGCAATGCAGTGCTACGGCGGATACGGATTCTGCAAAGATTATCCGATCGTAAGGTACATGAGCGATTCCAAGATCCTCTGTATATGGGAAGGAACAAACGGCATCCAGTCCATGGACCTTACCATGAGGAAAATCCTCATGAACAAAGAGCAGTTCAACTATAAAACAATGGTTAAGAAGATGAACGAAACTCTTGCCAGAGCCAAGGGCATAGTTGAAGACAAGTACCTGGACCTCTTCGCAGAAGGCCTCAAGGAACTCGACGAGATTATAGAATTTCTCAAACAGCAGATGGCTACAGGCAAGTTCCTCAACCTGTTCATGCACGCTACTCCTCTCCAGGAGGCAATGTACATGGTTGCAATAGCATGGTGTCACGTATGGTCAATGACTGTAACTATCCCTAAAATGAAAGAGATTGTTGGCGATGTCAAAGGTGCTGACAGGGACGCTCTCCTCAACGATAACGCAGAAGCGGCATTCTACACAGGTAAAGTTCTTGCTTCCCAGTTCTATATTGGATCAGAGTTCCCCAAATTCTTCGGAAGGGCAAAAGCAATCAAGCTCAACGAAGGCGCACCTATCAAGGCTATCGACGCTGTATTCACAGGCGCGCTTGCAGAATAATTCTCGGTTACATTAAGTTG
>CAYTSF010000192.1:0-4898 GCA_964440335.1 uncultured Leptospirales bacterium | reverse complement strand
GTGGCCATCATGCCTGAGTTTACAAAACGCCCGCCCTTTCTCTGCAGCGCCCTGAGTTCGGCATCACCGTACATCTGGTTGACTTTCTCAACACCTGACATTCCGAACTGCGACCTCTCCTCTTCCGGCATTGCATTGAGCGCCTTGTAGAAACCTTCAGGCCCAAGGAAGAACCCGCCAAGGATTACCTGGCCGTTTTTCAGGTGGTTGCCCAGGAGTTTCTTCATTGCCGCGAGGTTTTCTTTATGGTGAATGTCTGCGTCATATTTTGTGTCGCCGTCATAGACAAATCCGTCTTTAAAGGTCAGGCCTTCCTTGAGTATGCCGTAATATGTAAGCATCTCGAAGTCCTTCTGTCTGAAGCGAAGGTGCAGGCCGTCGTAGTCATGGAGCAGTTCGAGTATGTTTTCGGGTATGTTGTTGTCCGAGAGTTTCCCCTCGTTAATCAGTTTCATGATCGCGATGTTGTCGTATACCCTGCGCTTGAGTATACCTTTTTTGTAAAGCTGCATGAATGCGTCGACAAACATCTCTGATGATCCGTACAGGCCTTTCTCAAATATGCCGGTGCCGCCGAATTCTTTAATCATGTCGCCGTAACGGTCTGTGAGCCCGGCGTCCTTTATAACTTCATTGTACAGCTCGTTGTGCGAATGCCTCATATCCAGGCCTGCCACTATCGCGTCTCCAAGGGCGCCTATGCCGACCTGTAGCGTTCCGTCATCCTGTACCAGTGTGCTTATGTTGAGGCCTATCATGTGGTCCTTTGATGTAACCGCGTCTTTCGGCGGCCCGAACAGCCTGTAATTGAATTCAGGCCCCCTGAGCAGTACGTCCCAGTCCTCTGCATCATAGATGGCGTCGCCGTACATGAAGGGGAGGTTTTCATTGACTTCTCCAATGAGAACACGCTTCTCCCCCTGGGCCTTGCCCTGGCTGAGGAATAGCTGTGCTGTGACGTTAATGTCTGTGTTGCAGCCCATGGAATACATCATCTTTCCGTTGATCTCCCTGCAGGACATCATCTGGCCGAATACGTTGGTCTTCTGTGTAAAATAGGCGTCCCTGGAAACGTGGGTGTAATTGGATGGAAGGTGGTGTCTCTGCTGTTCGGGCAGTGTCATCATGGAACCCGCCTTACTGTAGAATTCCCATACTTCAATGTTTTTGGGCATTTTCCCTGCGCGTATATCCACCATGTAATCAAGTTCAGGGCACCCGCCGAATATTCTCTCTGTAAGGGGGCCTACAATCCTTTTTTCAAGAGGGCTCTTACCCTGAGGAATCTCCAGGGAGAGTGCTGTCATTATTTTCAGCTTAATTGTCGGGTCCTGCTTGGCTCTCTGGTAAAGAGCGTTTATAAATTTTACTGATTTTCCAAGACCCAGAGATGTGGCGAAGTTAATCTCTTTGCCGACATAATTAATTACATCGTCAACCACTTTGGCCACGTCGTCTGTGACCACACCTGTCCGGCCATACATATGGACTGGTTTCTGTAAAGTGCTCATTCTGCTACCTCATAAAAGTTTTTTATTTTTCAGGCTAATAGGTGAACTGTAATCATGTACATTTCATGACAAAATCAGTATTTATTCCTTAACTTATTTATGGTAAAAAAATGCTCTACTACACCCGCCGCCGGAGGCGGCGGGTGTAGATAATTCATAATTTTACTTTGAAAAGTATACTTAAGAATTATTACTGACAAAAATTATATTTTGTACTGATATGTCAGTTCGTTTTTTTAATACTATCCAGACGGTTTATTTCAGTTACGCGGATTTTGTCAATTATTTTGGTTTTTTATTGTTTATTTAGGTGTTTTTTTTTATTGGAGCAGGGATTATGTAAACAAAACCGGATTTGTGAAAAAAAATATTTCCCCAGTTCCGGATTGGATTAAGCGGTTGAGTGGATCACTGATTTTTTGCTGAGGCAATATGACAGATGCCGGCGTTTTGCTGCGGAATCTGCTGGGCTGCCCGCACCGGCCAGGACTGGTTTTCCGGTAATAATAAAAAACGGCAGTCTTTCATGTAAAGACTGCCGTCCGGTCAATGCTGCAAAAATAAACTGTAAAATCAGATTCTCTTCGCGTTTTTGAGCGCAACAATAACGGTCTTCTGCTGGAACCTCTCTCCGAAATTCGCTGGCTTCTCAAGGTCCATCCTCTTGAGGTAGGGAGCGGCTTTTTCAGGTACAGGTTTCACAAGCTCAGAAAGGAGTTTGAATATCGTCCTTACCGGTTTATCCTCTTTGAATGCCTTGAGTCCGCGGAGTGAGCCTGCAAGCACGGCCTCTTCGGGCAGTACATCTGTGCCAAAGGGGAACTGCTTGAAGTAGCCCTGCTGCTGGTATGGTTTCAGGAATGCATCGATCTTTTCAGGGAAGTTGTTCCTGTATTCTTCCGGGATTTCATAGGCTGCTTCGAGCTTGCCATGTTTTTTCGCGGTGTCCATGAGCTCCTGCTGGAACCTGGAATCAGCCACATTGAGTATCGCCTTGATCATCTGGGATTCAGAGAGCCCCCTTATGTGTGCAATACCGTACTCTGTTACAACAACGTCGCGGAGGTACTTGGGTATTGAACAGTGGCCGTAGTTGTACACGATGTTTGACTTTACTTTTTTGCCGGAACCCCTGGTGCTCCTGATCATCATGATGAGCTTGCCATCGGGTATAGCATGTGCCATGGCAACAAAGTTATACTGCCCGCCTATACCGCTGACCACACGGCCGTCTTCAAGCTGGTCAGATGCCACTGCGCCTGTAAGGGTAAGCACCATGCCTGAATTGACAAACCTGCCGCCGCGTCTCTGAAGTTTGCGAAGCTCCTCGTCGCCGTAGAGCTGGTTTACCTTGCCGACCCCTGCCATGCCGAACTGCATCCTCTCCTCTTCGCTCATGGCGTTGAGTTCGTTGTAGAATGCTTCTGGCCCCAGGTAGAATGCGCCGAGTATTACCTCGCCTTTTTTCAGTTTTTTACCAAGGAGCGTCTTTATCGCGTCAAGGTTTTCTCTGCTGTGTATGTCGGCGTTGTACTTTTTGTCTCCGTCGTATATGAATCCGTCTTTGAAGGTAAGGCCCTCTTTCAGGATTCCGTACTCCATGAGCATGTTGAAGTCCTTATCCCTTATACGGAGGTGGATGCCCTCTTTTTCGTAGAGCAGTTCAAGTATATCGGATGGTATGTTGTTCTCGGAGAGTTTCCCTTCGAAAACAAGTTTCTCGATTGCCAGGTTGTTGTATACCTTGCGCTTGAGGATTCCCTTCTTGTACATCTGCATGAACGCATCGACGAACATCTCTGATGAACCGTAGAGCCCCGTATCAAAAGTACCGGTTCCGCCGAACTGTTCAATAAGGTCGCCGTAACGATCCGTGATGCCCGCATTTTTTATTACTTCATTATACAGGTCGTTGTGTGAATGCCTCATGTCAAGGCCTGCTACTATTGCATCACCCAGCGCGCCTATGCCCACCTGTATTGTCCCGCCGTCCTTTATGAGCGTGCTTACGTTAAGGCCTATCATGTGGTCTTTGTTTGCTACTGCATCCTTGGGCGGGGCGAAGAGCCTGTAATTGTACTGCGGTCCCTGGAGAAGCACATCATATGCTTCTCCTTCATACACTGCGTCGCCGTACATGAAGGGCATGTTTTCATTGACTTCGCCAATGATTGCCATTTTCTCACCGCGTTTTTTCCCCTCGGTCAGAAGGTTTACAGCGCCTATGCAGATGTCAGTGTTGCATCCCATGGAATACATCATCTTGCCGTTTATCTCTTTGCAGCCAATAAGCTGGCCGAAAACATTGGTTCTCTGCGTCCAGAACGCGTCGCGGTAAACGTGTGTGTAATTTGAAGGGAGGTAGTTCCTGTGCTGGCTGGGCAGGTTCATTATTGATCCGGCCTTGCTGTAGAACTCAAACATCTCAACGTTTTTTGGAAGCTTGCCCGACTTGAGGTCAAGCATGTAGTCGAAGTCCGGGTATCCTCCGAATATCCTTTCAACAAGCGGGCCCACAAGCCTTCTTTCAAGTTCGCTGCCCGGCCTTGGTTTTTCCAGCGAAAGGGCGGTTATAATTGTGAGCTTAATCGTGGGGTCCTCTTTAGCCCTCCTGTAAAGCTCGTTGATAAATCTTACCGGTTTTCCAAGACCAAGAGTCATGGCAAACCTGATGTCTTTACCTACATAGTTGATGACGTCATCAACAGTTTTAGCGACGTCGTCGGTAACGACGCCGGTTTTTCCGTACATGTCCATATTTCCCTCACTTACTATTTGTTTTTTTTACAGTTTACTGTTAACTAAGGAAACTGCTGTTTAAACCGATCTTACACGGTCATCTGGCGTATGACAGCGGTATTAAAAGCACTGAAGAGATTGATTGAGTTTCAGTATCCAATAAATCGGCACAATGATTTTTGCATAGATATAAAAATATGTCAAATTTTTTTATTATGTAAAGGGATAGGGGAAGAAATTTTTATTTATAATTAAAAAATTGAACATATTCAGGGGGATATGTTCAATCAAGTTTTTATGCTTTTACATGTTATATCCGGTAAAAAGAGACGTGAAATACTTTTGTTGCTGATTCTTACCCGGCCTGTTTAACTGCTGCCAGGCTGTTCAGTATATCCACGCGGGTTTTCAGTTTTTCAGAAATTCCGAGCATTTTCAATGTGCCGAAGTTTACCTGTTCCACGACCTCGCTAAGGGAGAGGATCGCTGACAATACTTCGTTCATGGCGCTCTGCTGTTCCCGTGTGGCTATGGAAATTTCGTTAGATCCTGAAGAGATGTTTTTCATGCCTTCGTGAATCCTGGCCGTGAGCGCCTCCTGGTTTTCGCAGAGCATCATGATGTCGTTCACGGCATTGTTTACATCCT
>CAYTSF010000191.1:0-4951 GCA_964440335.1 uncultured Leptospirales bacterium | reverse complement strand
GACGAGGCAACTGAAGCGTTCATGATTTCGTTTTACGCGAAAGTAAAGGCCGGTATGAGTTACAGCGAGGCGCTTGTTAAGGTGAAGGAGGAATTCCGGAAATCAAAAGATTATTCCGCGCCGTATTT
Organism: uncultured Leptospirales bacterium; assembly: GCA_964440335.1. Classification (GTDB taxonomy): domain Bacteria; phylum Spirochaetota; class UBA4802; order UBA4802; family UBA5550; genus JAAYBQ01. Next base: position 4,823 of record CAYTSF010000191.1, on the reverse strand, counting down.
CTGGGCGGGGTTTGTGTTGTATGAGTAGCGTCTCACCCCGGCCCCTCTCTCGCCTCACCCCCGGCCCCTCTCCATGGTGAGATGGAGAGGGGAGGCTTCAGCATAAATTTTTCGTCAGAGCCCTTCCCCATCTCACCATGGGGAAGGTGTCGCGACAGCGATGGATGGGGCGGATTGGGCGGAACAGTGTTTTTCAGTCCGGCTGTGTCTCTCTATATAAGAGGAAAAAAAGTTTGACATCTGTTTGACTATATGTGATGCTATTCTCCTGGTTAAAGTTTATGAAATACTTAACCGGGAGAATTTATAATTCATTTTTCCTCTTCCGGCAGAACACCGGCGCAGACTTGCATTATGATCTTACCCATGCAGCCGGGCATGGTAGTGTTTCATCAATCTTCCATTTATCATCTAAAATCAGCGCTGGTGCAGATTATCCGGCTTTGCAGCATTTTTCATTGCGGCCGGTTATATGATTTAATTGACGGGATCGGTTATGGCAAAGACTACATATGACAGGATGAGTGAAGTCTCTGAGGATGAACGCAGGAGGCTCGATAAAGAACTCAGGGCGAAGGGTTATGGCGACCCTGTAAAACAGTCTCAAAGCAGGAGAAGGAACTCTCCGATTATTAAAAGCGCGCCTGTGCCGGCGGGCGGTGGTGCACCCTCAAAATCCGCAGCTTCAGGTTCCACTGTTGCTAAAGCCAATACTCAGTCCCGCAGGGATTTGCATAAATCATCAACAGCTTTAAAATCAACAAAGAAAAGAGGCAGGAAAAAAAAGAAGAAAAGCGTGGTTGCCCAGATGAACCTCCTGTTCAGTCTCAAGTTTCTCCGTGTGATCAAATTCATGTCAGGCTCTTTCGCCCCCGGCTTCATGGAGAAGTTCGACGAGGATTATGCCGAGGCCCTTCGGATAATACAGATACAGCTCGAGATAATTGAGGCAAAAACCCAGTCGCTCGACTCCCTCATGATGAGGCTGGGCTGCAAAGACGAGGCAGTGATGCAGGCCCTCATCGACTTAATGCTTGTTTATAATAATGACTTCATAAACAGCATCGTCGAAAAATACTATGATAATCCGGAAAAGAACATAATCAGCTGGGAGATGGAGATTGTTGTCCTGTACTCCGAGCTGTACGCTGTGTGGCCGTGGCGGGACCAGGTGTGCACAATGGTCAAGAGCATGATTAACTACGCTGCGGCATATTCTGATATCAAAACAGCGGGGAACAGCATCATCAGCGCAAGAGAGGTGGACAATCTTTTCAGGATAATATTCGATATGTTTTATATAAGGCTGCACTGGCTATTCTGTTATTGCACAGGTGTAAAGCTTGATCCTGATGACCCCGAGGTGGCGAGGTATATCAGCTCAATGCTCGCAGCGGCAAAGAAGCAGGTAAAGAAAAAGAGGAAAGTGGCCAAACCGGAAAACGAGAAGGCTGAAGAACCTGTGAAGGCAAAGGAGAAGAAGGAGTCGGTGCCTGCGAAAGAGTCCGAAGAAGATGCGCCTGACAGCCTTGATGATATAGACGGGATTGCGGATATCGCTGCTGCTGATGCAGCGGATGATGAGGCGGCATCAATTGAGGAGCCGGAAAATGACGATCTCCGGGATGACGGCAAAGGCCACCTGGTTGATGCGGGGGAAGCCTGTTACATAAGGTACTACAATGCACCTTCCGGTATCATGGAGAAGGAGACTTCGCTCCTGGACATCAACCACAGGTGCGACAGGGTGCTTCACGTTTCATACATATTCAAGAAATTTATTGAGCAGTTTTCATTCATATTCATAACAAACAAGGTGAAGTATTCCGACAGCGACATGGAATACAAAATGCACAGCTACTACAACGAGATAGCTCATTTTGAAAGCGATATGGACCGTTATTTCAGCCTTGCTGAATCCTATCATGAAACCTTTGATAAGGAGATAGGCGCCAAGGGCAGGAACTACGTGTCATCTGCCGGAAGAATTGACAACATAGACAGGCAGAGACAGAATACGGGCAACAACCTGAGGAGGGGCATAGCGAAGTTCCTTGTAAGGGTAAGTGAAATTGTCGATGTGCTGGTAAAAGAATCAGAAAAAAGTGAAGGGGCGCTGCTGAACAGCGGCGCTTTAATCAGGTTCGACAGCAAGGTCGAGAAGGACAAGATAGTCAACAACCATTCGATTGCGGAATCATTCGTAATTATAAACGCCTTCACCAGGCTGTTTATAAATGACATTAACCCTCCCGGTCCGCTCAGCGGAACAATCTCGCTATATGAAGAACTTCCCATGATGAAAGATATTGTCAAGGAGCGCACTGACCTGGCACGGGAGAGGGAGGAGAAAAGGGAGTTGAAGCGACTTGAACGCGAAAAGGCTGAGTTGGAAAAAGCTGAAGCAGAGAGCCTTGAGAGGGAGAGAAAAGAGGCTGAGCGCCAGGCCGGTGAGGATGAAAAGCGGGAAAGGGCAGAAAGGGAGAGGTACGAGAAAGAACGCGTCAGGATTGAGCTTGAGCGGATAGAGAAGGAAAAAGAGGAAAGGGAGAAGGCCCGGCTGCTGGAAATCGAGCGGGAAAGAAAGAGGATGGAGAAGCTCAATGCGATCAGGGCAGCCAGCGTGCAGGAGGGTGACTCCGGGGATGAACAGCCGGTAGCGAAGGGTGCAGCCGAAAATAAGGCTGTGGCACAAAAGAAAGAGCCTGCGCAGCAGGATGCAACGGCAGGGGCGCAGCAGGCGCAGGCACCCGTAACGTTAAACCACGCTGAACTCTGGCAGAAGGCAGTCAGGGAGAAGATCGTGCTGCATGACAGGGCTGTTAATGAATATATAGACCTGGGGAACAGCGCGTTAAGGGACGCTGCGGTGGCCAGGGACAGAAGCGGGAAGACCCTGCTCAAACCTTCTGACGGCAGGAACAGCGCGAACATATCGGACTTTACCCCGTATATTAATTACCAGTACCATGACGTGGTGCGCAGGGTTATGGAGTTTGAAATAATGATAACCGATTTTATCAGGGACGTACTTATATCAAAATATGGCGATAGGTGGCAGACGCTCATCGCGCGCAGGAACGAGGAAATAAAGAAAAAGCTCGAAAGCGAGAACGAACTTGTGAGCCACAGGGGCGTGGAGTATGACATACTCGAGATGTGCAATATAGGCCAGAAGTTCAACATAATACTTAACGACCTGCTATGGGGCGATTTCAAGGCTGCCTTCGGTTACGATAAAACCGACAAATCCGAGAAGGCCATATTCCAGAAAAGGACTACCCAGGTCGTAAACCTGAGGAACGATGTAATGCACCTCAAGACTGTGGACAACATCAGGATGGAGATCGGCCTTGGAGCGATAAGCGAGATTACTGATTCAATAAAAAAATATACCCATGTAAGACGAAAGGGCCAGGCGCCGTCAGCCTGAAGCAGGGCAAGTGCAGAAATGGAGGATACATGAAGGTTGTCAGGAGTTCGTCTTTTATAAATTTTATATACCCCTTTACGTTCAATCCGGTTGATTTTGACAACAGGGCGGAGGAGATTGAGAAGACTGTGTGGAGCTCGGCCAAGAGGGATATGCCGGTATGGTCAAGGGCTGATTTTTACAAGGAGGATCTGCTCCCGCACATAAACAGATACCTGAACGCGGAACAGGGAAACCCGTCCACTGCCTACCTGTGGAACATGAATGACGATGCAATGACTTCATCCTCAGGCCTCTCATCGGGTAAAAGTTCAAGATGGATTATGGACAGCCCCAGGTACGAGATACCATTTGCCATTGAATGGATACAGATTGCCCTGTTCCGCATTGGTATAGGTTTCCTTACCCTGAGGGCTATGCCTGACACGGATGACCTTGATGCATGGCTTGATTTTATGCACCACTTCAGGTTCATAAGCGGCAGCAGGTCGCTCAACTACTGCGTTGAGAAACGTACCGGTTATGATAAAGAGAAGGGCTGCGGTATCACAACAAGGTTTTTCCCGGAACCCGGATGCCGGACAAAGTCAGGGGAGGGTCAGCTCGCGAAGCTGCTCGATTCAATACTCTCCTCCTGTTCGGGTAATAAAGAACAGTGGTGGCGGGACATATTTGTACAGGGTCAGATGATTCCCTTTGCCGGAGTCTTTATAGGGGAGTCCGGGCAGGATGACCGCATGATAGATATTATATACAGGTTCAGGAATTTTTTTCATTCGAAGCAGGGGTTCAAACCTTCAAGGGATGATCTGAGCTTCGATCACCCCTCGATATTTGAATATGGAGAGAACCAGTGGTTCACGCTTACGCTCGAGGGGGGAGTCTTCGTGTGCATCGATCCGCCTAAACTGCAGTTCTTCGAGGGTACACTTACAAGCAGGCTGCGCAACCAGTACTTCCTGCTCTTCCTCCTTGCGCTGCAGCAGAGGTTCGGCCTCCTGTCCCTTTCTGACCGGGTGTCTGAATACTGGCTGATGAACGCAAAGATGGAAAGCACAGCAAGAAAGAAAGGACTGATGGCCAGGACCAGAAAATTTTTAGCAGGCATCAGCTTCAGTGACAATATGCGGGTCAAATCTTTTGAATTCATCAGAGGGATACTTCTCGAGTTTACCGCACGCGGGCACTTTACGCAGGTTACACAGAGGGAAAAGCACCACAGGTTTTACAGCAAGTGCCAGGAGGTGTTCCAGATAGACAAGCTTTATAAAGAGGTGAACGACGAGGTCAGGGAGATGCACGAGTTTCTATCAGACAGACAGAGCAAGAGGCTTGAAGAGAGGATAAACAGGCTGGGTGCGGTCATTGGCGTGCCTGCAATCCTGCTGGG
>CAYTSF010000190.1:0-4976 GCA_964440335.1 uncultured Leptospirales bacterium | reverse complement strand
TCTGTTTCTTTTTATCTTCGGTCCTGATCACTACTGTCGCTGAATTTTCAGTAACTACAGTTCCCTTGATGATGGAACCATCAGTGATGAAAATGTATTCCGCTTTGAGGATTGAAGGTAAAAAGCAGATTGCTGCTGCTGTAATTAAAGAGAAGCACAAGGATTTCATGAGTACCCCGTATTGGTTTCAGTATTGAATGCGTATAAAGGTGTTATTGCGTGTTTAAAATTTCAGAGTAAATAAAACTTTTTTTACTCTATTGAGAATTCGCACAAGCATTATAAAATAATAGACTTTCTTCCTCATCTGAAGGTATCAAACGCCAGTTTGGAAACAGGTCTAATGGGTAGTTCTAATAACTCAATTTTTACAGGGTCAAAGGGGTGGTAGCCCCTTTAAAAGCCCCGCAGGGCTCCCTGCGGTTTTAAAAACGGAGTTTTTGGAACCGCCCTGATATTAAACAGTAGATGTATATAATTACATTATCAGGGAATTGTCAATAATTAGATTTTCCTGGTTGTAGTATTTTTCATTCCGGAATGCTTTGTAATATACTACGTGTTTTTATAAAAATTTTATGCTGCCATAATTGTCTTGGGGGATTTGTTTTTTACTTAAAGTCCAGCAGCACGGCACCGTGGTTCGGCATGCGCACCAGTCGTAATTTAAGCGGGCCTTATGCGGTTTTACAAAAAATTTTTGTGATTGCGTACTAATTATTTCTCGGGTAGCAGTGTAAATTCTTCATACATACAGGAATGGTCAAATGAAAACCAGGAACTATATTTTAACTGCAATGCTGCTGTTTATCATATCGGCAACTCTCCATGGTGAGCAGGAGCCCCGGCTTGTGAAGCTCACTGAGGCGCAGAGGGACGAGCTCGATACATTCTTCAGCATGTTTTCTGAAGTCTCCCTTGATGCGTTTGCCGGTGAAACGCTCACCGATGATATACTTATAAAGTTTGGTGTTTACCATAACTACAGGAATAACTATAAGTACTTTGTTAAAAGCGGCAAAGAGAACCAGGTTAAAATAAGCGAGTCTCGTGTCGATGAATCTGCGGTGAAGTATTTCGGCAGGAAGATCGGCAGGCATAAATCAATCGAAGGCATTGATTTATCAGATGGATGGTACACCGTTGATGAAGCAGCAGGTGAGGGACTGCGTTTTTCGCAGCTGCTGACATTTTTTGAAGTGGGGAATAGTCTCTTTGAAGCTACTGTGCAGATTTATGTTGCGGGTCCGGGCTGGAGCGGTGACGTTCATGGCAGAGAGGAGGATTGGGAGAAGTCATCACCCGGTGATGTTCCGGAAAATACTGGCATGATGCGGACCCTGGTCAGGAGAGTTATAGAGAATGGAGAGTGCAGGTATGTACTTGTGGAGTACCGTGATGTTTTCGGAGAGTATCTCAGGGATCAGCGGCGCATGTAGTCCCCCTCGCCTGCCTCTTTAATGCCGTATGCCTCTTTGCGGAATTTTTATAAAAATATGAATTGACTTTTATCATAACAGCTGTTTATATGCATCATTAAGCCAATCTATTTTAACAATCCTGTTCAGTTTTTTATTAAACACAAGGAGCGTCGGATAATGCGACTGATTGTTCCATTTACCATTTCTTTAGTTGTTATGTCGGTGTCAGGAGCTTTTGCCGCGAACCTGTCACCAGATGAGCTGATTGAAAACTTCTATTCCGCGCGCAGAATGATGCATAAGACCGCGCTTGAAATACTCGGCTACAGCGAGCTTTCAGGCGAGGGTAAAAAAGCCGCGGAGGAGGGCATCTACGACTACACGGTCATAGAGACCGCCACCGTCGATAACGTGGTCTCTTATGCTGAAGTCGAAGTCAAAAAACGGTCAATAGATTCAGGTATTCGCGTGCAGAAGGAGTACTGGAAGATGATAAAGACCGAAGGGCGGTGGGTGATCAAGAACATCTACACCCCCGAGGACTGGCAGCTCAAACAGGCGGTCCGTCCGGGAAGTTCCCTGTCAGAGAAGGTCGAGGCGCTTGCAGCTTTTGAATTCGAGTACGAGGTGGAGGATGTTCCTCCAGGCACACCGCTGCAGAAGGCCTATGCCTATATCACCCGCGGGGATTACGTGAAGGCCCTGTACTGGGCTGATGTAGCTGTAAAGCAGAGGCATGACGCTGAGTCCTACTTTATACGCGGGCTGCTGAACCTGGTAAACAGGAGGGCGGAGCAGGGGAAGAGCGATATACTCAGGGCGATCGAAATCAATCCTGATTATTACTATGTGCTTCAAGATATGATTAATGGCTCGTCAGGTGGGAGCAGTTCATCCACTTCAGACAGGTCTGATTCATCAACGCGCACCGTTAAGGGTAACGTTAAGGGTCTGTTCAGATAAAATTTAATTAAACCGGAGGTATGTTGTGGCAATTATTGTCAGGTTGTTCAAGGTTCTTTTTGTTTCAGGTCTTATAGTGCTGGCTACGGCCGTGTTCCTCGATTCATACAAGGTGGCATATCTTTCCAAACTGAAGAGTGCCGAAAAGAAGATGCAGGTAGAGATCAAGGATAAATATACAATCGAAGCTCCCGAAGCGCCGGTTGATGAAAGCAACTATATCCTTGCACCGGCCGCACCTGAAAAGGACGCGACGCAGGAACAGAAAGATGCCTATGACAAGTCCAAGGCTGACTTTGACGCGAAGGTCAAGGAGCTGAAGGCAAAGTATGACGAAGACGTCAAGGCTTACGACAAGACTTACAAGGAATACCAGAGAAAACAGAAGTCCCTGGACCTTGAGAAGAAACGCAACGCAACCGCTGTAAAAAAAGATACAGAGAAGCTTGCTAAGGAAATCGAAGTTACGCAGCTCGCTATCAATGATTTTGTCTTTTCTACCAAGCTCAGGTTTATCGGTGCCGTAATTCTTCTGATCGGGTCACTTGGCATTATCATGTTCGGTGAGGTTTACGAGAAACTCGGCGTGCTCGTAGTAATAGGCTTCAGTCTGAAAACACTTATTGGTCTGTGACCTGTTATCCCGCAATGCGAAACATCATTCCGGCGGATCATGCCGGGATGATGTTTTAACCACTTCTTTTTTCAGCATGGATTTTCTGCTTTGCAATGCGCACAATGGTGTACTTCCCGACTCGGCGATGTTACAATAATTCCCCTGCTTATTTTAAAGACTTTTTTTCAGTGAAAAGATTATATCATGAATATCCGATATATTATCAAAAGCGATGGTAAAACCGGTACTATGATGAAAAAAGTTTTTTCTGCCGCAGCGGCTCTAATTTTTATTGTCGCTGTGAACTCCATGAGCTGCCGCACGCCCGGGCAGGAGATGCGCAATGATGATGCAGCCTTTGATAAAGGCAAAACTGAAAAGTCCGGAAAAATTCTTCTCGCGCTCATTCCCGGCGGGAATTTTAAAATGGGGTCAGAGCAGTGCCCCCGGGGGCCGGGACTCGATGCATACATGGATGAAAAACCGCTCCACGATGTCAGGGTTGATACATTCTACATGTCGCGGTACATGGTCACACAGAAGCAGTACCGTGATATAATGGGAGAGAGCCCGGACTGCTGGGCAGGAGATGACCTGCCTGTGGTGAATGTGAACTGGTACCAGGCAGTTGAATTCTGCAACAGGCTCAGCGAGCTGCACGGCCGCAGGCCATATTATAAAATAAACAAAAAGCTCAGGGACCGCGGCAACATGAGCGCTGAGGACAGCTTCAGGTTCAGTGTAAGTGCTGCCGGGGGGAGCGGGTTCAGGCTGCCTACAGAGGCTGAGTGGGAATACGCATGCCGCGCCGGCACAATAACAGTCTATTACTGGGGCGATGAGATTGACGGCGATTACTGCTGGTACAGGGGCAACTCGGGGAAAAAAATGCCCGAAGACCTGTACTCGCAGCTTTCCCTGGAGGAGTTTATGCAGATGGGTTTCTCGGCACATCCTGTGGGTGAGAAGGAGCCCAATGGTTTCGGCCTCTATGACATGAGCGGGAACGTTTTCCAGTGGTGCTGGGACTGGTATGACGGAGATTATTACAGCGTCAGTCCTGTCGAAAATCCCGCAGGTCCCGGACACGGCAGGTACCGTGTTATGCGGGGAGGCGACTGGGGCAACAGCGCGCATAACCTGCGTTCTGCGTCCAGGCACAGGGCCCATCCGGGGAACAGTTCATGCAACTTCGGTTTCAGGATTGCAGCTTCATGCAGGTAGCCTCCCGGCATCAATAAATGTTTTAAAACTCCGCGCGTTACCTGTATATTCTACTTACAGCATCCTGCTATTGGATGCTGTAAGCTGATATGTGCGGTGATATTCATGAAAAAGAAACTTTACGTTATAATTGGATGCGATTCCGGCATAGGAAAGGCATGCTCTGAAAAATTAATTCAAATGGGCAGGAATGTTGCAATATCCTACTTCGAGAAAAACCCATTCGCTTCAGGGTGTCTGTGCCATGCCTGGCGGTTGGACCTTCGCAAAGAGCGGCAGGTTGCAAGTTTTGCAGATAACATTGAGAAGTTGTGCGCGGGGGAATACGAGGTTTCATGTCTCTTCAGCAACGCCGGTATCGCGCTTGGCGGGCCGGTGGAGAACACACCGCTCAGTGTTTTCAGGGAGGTCTTCGAGGTGAACTACTTCGGCCATGTTTCACTTATACAGAAAATGGTGCCTCTTTTGAAGATGAGCCGGGGAACTATAATGATTAACGGTTCTCTCGCAGGTAAGGTGGCGCTGCCCTTCATGGCTCCATATTCATCGTCAAAGTTTGCACTTGAAGGCTTCAGCGATTCACTGCGGCGCGAACTGAATCCTTTCGGTATAAAGACAGTGCTGCTTGAGCCGGCGGCAGTTGCAACACCCATATGGATAAAGGGGAGGGACGCAGACCGTTCATACATCGGGAGCGTGTACTTGCAGAGCATCGGCCTCTTTGTCAGGAATTTTATCGAGGCTGGAAGCAG
>CAYTSF010000189.1:0-5013 GCA_964440335.1 uncultured Leptospirales bacterium | reverse complement strand
ATTAATTATAACAGGATGTTCTGACTCCTCCTCTTCAACGTCAGCAACCGGTACTCTTCAAGTGACGAGTACACTTGGTTCGGGAATGGAATTTCTTCATATGGATGGCACCACTCAAATACCATATGTTTATGGTGAAGTTGATAAAGCGGATCCATCATACACCACTGGTTTTCCTGGTGGTTATCCGGGATATCCCGGAACAGGGAAAATTCATGTTTTTGTCTATGCGAGCACAACTGATTTTTCTGTTAGTAAGGCGCTCACAGAACCAGTTTATACGGCACAAATATCAGATAATGGCGGTACGGCAACTATCAGTGATGTTGCACCCGGAGACTATTATGTTCTGGTAATGTATGACTACAAAGGCGGTGGAAGTTCAGTTACAGCATGTCAGTCTGAGGCATATTCTTTCTACGGAACCGATGGAATGAAGGGAAGTCCTCTGAGCGCGAGTCTTGTGACGATTACTGCCGACAATACAAATGCAATTACCGTAGATATTAACAACAAAGACAGAAAATTTGCCGGCGACATGAGCGGAACATACTTTCAGAACACTCTCACTGTGAACTGCACTCTTAATGTGGGAGCTTACAGTTTCGGTGCAACAGACGCTGCTGCGGCCGGTACTGGAAAGATTCATGTATTTGCATGGGATCCAATAGACGGTAGTGATAATTGGGTAAGTTTGGGTGCTAACAGAGTTCGGAAATATTCAGGTGTTATATCTGCTAATGGGGGTAAAGTAGTACTTGATATTCCTATATCGGAATCTGCTTTAACTGTTCTTGCTATGTATGATTATAAAAACGATACTGGCAGTTATGGTATAGCTGGAGAAAACGAGTATTATGAATTTTATACTACAGGTTATAATGATACTACTTCAACTGATGTTTCTGTCACTGGAATTAGCAACCAATCAATTAATATAACAATTGATACATACCAGTTTTCACTGGATACGGCTCCTGATCCAGATAGCATTTCGTGGGATACTACTCCTTAGTTTTAAATTTAAATTTGTAGTCCAAAAAAATGAGGCTGCTCATGCGAACAGCCTCATTTTTTATATAGTATCAAATAATAGTATTACTGATTATATAAAACCGGTTTAAGTTCAGATCTCTGCTGTATTCAAATATACTTTGAAAAACTTCGTTTTTTACGTGACTCTTGTAAACAAATATTAATTTACAGCACCATCCCCAGAACTTAAAGTCAGGAATATAACAATGTTTTACTTCCGATGCTTCGGTACGGACTCTGTCGTACACAGCACAAGTAAGTTATAGTGATAACAACACGTTGCAGTGAATGGTCAGTTGCCGGGGTAGGGTGAACTGAGGGAATTGCATTAATTTTTTCTTGATTATTATAAAGGCAAATCCTGCAATGTTGCATAATCGTGATAAATGCAGATGAAAGTGTCCAGAGACTATATTTTAATTATTCTATTCCCGGTATTGTATATTCTTGCTGATATTGCATTCAGATACAGATACCTGATTTATTATTCCAATGTTCAGATGATATTCTACATAATTTCAATATTTTTGTCTGTATTTATATTTATTGCAGTATTGGCGATTATGGCAGGGAACAGTAACAGAAAACTGGTAAAACATGCCACGGGTCTTCTCGCAGCATTTTACTACTCCTTAACAATTCTGTCATCGTATATTTTTCTCACATCTACAGGTATTTTTCCGAATTACTATACATTACGATATTTCAGGAACGAACCTTCCAGCGCCTTTTCACTCTTTAAGGATTCAATACACCTGTGGCAGGTTGCTCTTTTTATACTTTTCATGTCAGCACTGCACTGCTACTTCCTGTACCTGTCAGAGTCGGCAGTGGTAAAGAGGATCCGTTCAGCTGTAAAACCGGGCGTGCTGTTGCTTTGTATTTTCATCCTTCTTGCGCTGCTTGTTGTAAACTTGAAAAAATGCGATATGTGCATGATTGTCGACGCGAACTTTACCGCAGGTGTAGGCAGACACCTGAGCCTCTGGAACGAACATACATCATTTACCGGAGAAGGGCTCCCTTCAAGAAAACCGCTGAAACTGATAAAAACAGCCGCAAAACCGGAATTCAACGTGCTGGTGATAATATTCGAAAGCCTGCGCACACAGAATATGCAGATATACGGATACAACCGTGAAACAACACCGTTCCTTTGTTCCTTCGAAAAAAAATATTCCGGAAACTTTTTTGTATTCAGGAAAACATATACTGTTTCAACCACAACAATGCTCGCTGTTCCGGCGATACTTTCAGGAGTTACACCGGAACAGCCGCAGTCTTACTTTGAAACATTTCCCCTCCTCTGGGAATACGCCGGTATGCTTGACTACAGAACATTTTTTATATCTTCACAGAGCATGCAATGGTACAGGTTCGACAAATATTATTCGGGAAGCAGAACCGGATTTCTCTGGAACAAAGACAGCAGCGGGGAGCCTCCGTATAACGATTCAGGAGTCAACGACAGCACAACAAACAGTATAATGAATGATTATATTGTGTCTGTTGCGGATAAACCGTTCTTCGGAGTTATGCAGTATAATGCGACTCATTTCCCTTATAATGTCCCGGATGAATACATAAAATGGAATGATGGATTTATTGACAAATATGATAATTCAGTTCTGTTCCAGGATGACCTGCTTAAAAGTGTTTTCGCCGGGCTTGAAAAAAAAGGCCTGCTGAATAATACAGTGGTTATAATGATCGGTGACCACGGAGAGGCTTTCAAGGAACACAACAGTATCGGGCACGTTGACACTTACTATTCCGAAACGGTGTCAGTCCCGCTGATGATATTCATTCCTGACAAGCTGCGGCCAGTGCTGGACTTCGGCCGCATAAGAGCCAATACCGTTTTAAACACATCAAACGCCGATATCGTGCCGACAATAATAAACCTGCTCGGCCTGCGGAACAATAGACAGACTGCGGCAATATACCCCAAGCTGATTGGAGTCAACCTCTTTGAAAATTTTAACGGCAGCCGCCATATATTGACCCTTAACAGCTGTGAATTTCTCAGGTATAATGCGGGAGTGTCTCTGATAAAAGACAACTTTCATATGATATTGAGAACAAACATCGTCCCGTACCGCAGGGAATTCTTTGACATGAAAACAGATCCCGGTGAATTTAATAACATCATAGAAAATGCCGGGCCGGAAACTATTGATTTATTTTACGGTGTACTTAAGTCTAACGTCATTACCGCTGAAACATATAACCTGTTTTATCCTTACAATGCTGAGGTCAGATAGATAATGCCCGGATTATTCGATGAGTTAATAGACAGAAGTAATACCGGCAGGAATCTGAAAATCATGCAGGATTCAGGTATAGATACAATAAATCGGTTTGTTGAAGAAGTTGAATAACATAAAACACAAGGAGTTCCTTTATCAAAATGAAACTGTATCAAAAGATAACAAAATTCTGGATAATTTTTCTCATTTTTAATTTAATCGGCCTGAGCTCAGCAGGAATTCTCTGGAGTTTGTCCAAAAAAAATATACTACAGATGAAGTTTATTTTAATCCTTCTTTCGTGAATGACTGGGCCAGCCCTGATACTTCTTTACGGCTGCATGGCCGTCTGTATATTCCACGTAATCATTCGTTTCATTCATCATTCCCCGCAGTTATAATGTTTCACGGAGTCAACAGAACTCTCGAAGACAACGACTCTCTGGCAAAAAAAATTGTAAACATGGGAGTTGTTGTTTTTTCAATTACATATCGGGGTCATGGCAAGTCCAGCGGCACCTTCCCTACATCGGACGGGAACAGGTACGATGTCAGTTTTGGCGATGCTTTAGGTGCTTACCGTTACGTGAGAGGTTTATCTTACGTTGATCCGAAACGCATTATGGCATTCGGAAATTCACTTGGTGGAGGCGCCGCGGTTTTTCTTGCCCTGAGTAATCTGACCCCGAAATTTGTGGCCACGTTTCCTGCAATGAGTTATCCATTGGATGGAAAACCGTTATATCTTCACAAGGGGCCGGGTACAGAATTTGAAGGCTTTATTATGGCCGGCACCAAAGATGAATGTTACTGGTGTTATCCGGAATATGTAATTAAATTTAAGGAAATAAATCCCTCCATCGAATTAAAATGGTTTGAAGGGGCTGTCCATACAGACGGCCGGTTCTGGACAGAATCAATTAATCTTGCATACTCCTGGTTTGCCGGAACGTTAAAGATTTCAGAGAATTCAGTTTTGAACAACTGGCTTTACTCCGGGTATGCCGGTTTTGTTTTAGCAGCAATTATTTTATTTACTGATCTGGTGATTGCAATGATTAAACTGATTCAAATCAGAAGATCAAGGAAAAATCCGTCAGCTAAGATTTAAATTTATCTGATGGCAGGATTATACCTGTTGAAGGTGCAGGTATATTGTACTTGCCTTTTTCGGAGATTTTCATAAAAATTACAAGAGAAACATTTAAAACACAACCTCTATGATAAAAATATGATACATAGTGCGCCCGGTTGCAACAATAACAGGATAGAATTATATTAGACTTATGAAGGTCTGGAAAAAACAGAAATATTTGCCGGCATGCATAATCTTTTTATCAGCAATACTTGCAGTTATTCACGGATGTAGTTCTCAGAATACGCTCTCATCAGAAACAATTCTGGATATTTCTTACGGACCCGACAGTGAAAACACAATTGATGTTTCACTCCCCAAAGGCAGGACTTTGGACACGCCGGTCATAGTACTGATTCATGGCGGCGCATGGACCGGCGGCGATAAAAGCGACTTCGCCTACCTTCGTGGTTACTTTTGCCGGAAGGGATTTGCAGCTTTTTCGGTAAATTACAGGCTTGCCAGAGTTGAAGGTACAGGTCTGCGGAATATTCTTGAAGACATGGATTCAGCTGTTGCTTTTATTAAGGAGAAAAGCAGTTCCTGGACATACTCGCAAAAAGCAATATTTCTTGCAGGACACAGTGCCGGAGG
>CAYTSF010000188.1:0-5060 GCA_964440335.1 uncultured Leptospirales bacterium | reverse complement strand
ATTAAGCGGCAAATTTATTTCGGTGATTTCCGGCAATTTTAAATCGGTGATGACAGACATAAAAAATCAGGCAGTTAATGTTGCAAAAAAAGTTATGGCACATCAAAAAAGTGAGCCTTTTTTACAGCAAGAAATCAAATGGGAAGACTATAAGAATGTCGATTGACAATATATTAATATCCTATAAACTTATCGTGCACCGGGTCCTCACCTTCATATAAAAACGCTTACCCGCGGCTCTCGCAAAAAGCCTCGCTTGGCCTAGCGGCACATTTGCTAACATATTGTAGCATGAATTTAAAAAATACATTTACATCTGCAAAGATAAAATTATTATCGTTTTCGGGGATGATGGATGTATGAACCGGAACGAGATAATGGATATTACGGCAAGGTATAAACTTGCACCTAACAGGAAACTTGGCCAGAACTTTCTGGTAGGTGATAATGTTGTGTCCAGGATACTTGCTCTGTGCAGGCCTTTCTGCGGACGCATACTGGAGATTGGGCCTGGACTCGGCGCTGTATCGCGCGGGCTCGCGGATATGGCATCCATGTACACCGCTATTGAGATAGATTCAGGTTTTGTCAGGTACCTCACGGATCACTTCGCAGGCAACAGCAGGGTTCGCATCGTTCACGCTGATTTTCTGAAGGTTGAACTTGCCGACGAATTCGACCTTGCGGTGTCCAACCTGCCGTACTACTGCGCCTCGGAGATTCTATTCAGGCTTGCGACAGATTTTACTATACCGGTTATTTTTGCCATGGTGCAGAGAGAGATGGCGCAGAGGATCATTGCGAGTGAGGGCGATGAGAATTACGGCGCGATGACTGTAAATCTGGGGTACTATTTTAATACTGCTGAATGTTTCGTTGTCCCCGGCAACGCTTTCTATCCTGTGCCCGAGGTAAAGTCATCCTTCATATCCCTCAAGAGAAAAAAGAGACATTTTAACAATGCGGCAAGTGAGAGGATTTTTCACGATGTGGTAAGGTCCGCGTTCTGGGGGAGACGCAAGACCATTTTAAAGTCACTTTCGGAATCGCCCCACATGAACCTGGGCCGGGAGGCTGCCGGTGCTTTTCTGGAACAGAGCGGCATAGATCCTGGCGCACGCGGTGAGGTGCTCCCGATCTCATCGTACATAAAACTCGCAGAGGCAATAATAGCAAATGAAAAATGAAGATATAAAAAGAAGCCTTGACTCGCTGCTGCACCGTGTCCAGAAACCCGCGCGCTACACCGGCGGCGAATACAACTCAATCGTGAAGGAGAGCGTGACAATCCGCGCCGCCATCTCGTACCCCGACCTCTATGAAATTGGAATGGCCAACACCGGCCTGAAGATTCTTTATGAACACGCCAACCGTCTCCAGGGTATCGCATGCGAGAGGGTATTCGCTGTTGAGCAGGACTTTGAGACTGAACTTCGCATAAACAATATTCCGCTCTATACCCTTGAAACATTCACACCACTCTGCGAGCTTGACCTGCTGGGATTTAACCTGTCGCATGAACTGCTCTATACGAATATGCTGCATATACTCGACCTGGGGCATATACCACTGCTCCGCACCGGAAGGAGAGAAACTGATCCTGTAATAATTGCGGGTGGTGAATGCGTATCCAATCCTTTTCCCGTCGCGGACTTCGTTGACCTTTTCTTCATAGGGGAGGGGGAGTACGGTTTCGTTGAAATTCTCCGGGTCCTTGCGCAGTGCAGGGAGTCCGGGCTGTCACGCAGTGAAACTGTAACAAGACTGGGCGGGATCGATGGAGTCCTTGTTCCAGGGGACTACACTTTTTCGTATAACGGACTGCATACCGATACCTCGGGGATGCGAATTGTACATAAGCAGGTGGTGCGGGAGTGTGAGATGTGGCTGGCGCCCAAACCGCCGGTACCGAACATCAGGGTCTCACAGGAACGCGCTGTAGTCGAGATCGCGCGCGGCTGTCATAACCTGTGCAAATTCTGCCATGCGGGGTATTACAACATGCCGTACAGGCCGTGCGCATATGCTGATGCTGCTGAGGGTTTATTCCGTCAGCTTGAAAATACAGGGTACAACGAGGTGACGCTTAACTCGCTATCTTCGGGTGACTACAGGGATATAATAAAACTGCTTAACAGGGTCATGCCCGCGCTTACCGAAAGCGGTGTGTCTGTATCGCTGCCGTCGCTCAAGGTCGACAAAAATACTCTCCCCGTCATTGAGCTCGTTTCCAACCTGCGCAGGACATCGCTCACCTTTGCCGTAGAGTCTGCGTCGGGCCAGCTGCGGAGCAAGGCTTATAAAAAGGTCAGGGAGGAAGACCTTGCAGACATCGTTACTTTTGCCTTCACAAACGGCTGGCGGGTGATCAAGCTTTATTTCATGATAGGGCTCCCCGGTTGTGAGGATGTTGACGAGGCGGCAGAGATCAGCAGGCTTCTTGGGCTCATTGCCCGGCTGCCGGGACCGCGCAAGCGCGACATCAACGTTACCATATCGCCCTTCGTCCCCAAGCCGCATACACCTTTCCAGTATGAGAAGCAGATGGGCATGGATTACCTCGACTCTGTTATACGTAAAGTGCGTTCCTCTGCGCCAAGACAGGTGACAATCAAGAATCATGACATACGTTCGTCGTTTATCGAAGGGCTCATGGCCCGTGCCGATACGCGAATGGGTAAGGTTATTCTCGCAGCATACAGGAACGGCGCGAAGTTCGATTCATGGCACGAGCATTTCAGGTTCAGTACTTGGATGGATTCAATTGAGGAACACCTTCCGCACTGGAGGGAATACCTTGAGCCCAGGCCTCAGGGCATGAATTATCCCTGGCAGGTGATCGTTTCCGGGAGCGAACGTGCCGTTGATGCCATGACCTGCCGCACCCTGGACCTTGAAAATTACCGCCAGCCTGAAAAACGCTATCCTGACGAACTCGACACTTCATGGTACGATGCTTCCATGAAACGGTTTGAGGAGAAATACTTCACTGCTCAGAGGCTGCGGCTTGTGGTTTCAAAAACAGGTTACGGCATGTTTGTTCCTCACATCGACTTCATTGAGATAATGAAGCGCGCATTCCGCATGGCCGGTGTTCCGGTTGCGTACAGCCAGGGGTTCAACAAACGGGAAAAAATATCTGCGGGCTACCCCTCTCCGGTGGGGGTCGGGAGCATGGCTGAACTGATCGACGTTGAACTCTACAGGGAGCTGTCACAGCCTGAGCTGGATGAACTTGCAGCTTTGATAAACATGAAACTCCCTGATTTCATGGAGGTGAAGAAGGTTCGTACTGTAAGCAGTCCGGCTGCGATCATGGCACTCACGGCTGCGGTGCATTACCGCGCTGTTTTCGATGGCGTGGCCCTGCCCTCATCTGTCGGCTCAAGGCTTTCTGTTGATGGCAGCATAACAAAGCGCGGTAAAAATGGAGTGAAGGAATTCACTATCCGGGAGGTGCTGCATTCATATGCGCTTGAGGGCAACAGACTTGATTTTATTCTATACACCGGGAATGAATCATCGATAAGGGCGGATGAGTTTCTGCGTGGGGTTACGGGTATGGAGCATGTTCCGGATGCAGCGGTCCATGTAGTTAAGATCTGCCAGTACATGCGCAGTGAATCAACGCTTCAGGTGCTTGAGTAGAGGACTCATTTTTTCTGCCGTATAAGACGGTCTGCTGTTTCTAAAAGCCTGTCCGCCCTTTCCCTCTCACCGAGCATCTCCATTATGCGGCTAAGTTCGAGGTAGAGGTCGGCATTATCGGGCTGGAGCCTTATTGCCTCTTCGAGGTTTTTTATAGCGAGGTTAATGTAGTATTTCCGGGTGTTACCCTTCAGCCTGTCGTTAAAATAAATACTGCCAAGGTAAATATACAGTGGGGCGTATCCGGGATTGATAATTTTGAGATCTTCAAGTATAGCGGCAGCTTTTTCGTTCTCCCCGGTCTGTCTGTAACAGTCTGCCAGCCCCATGTATGCCTCAGAATGTGCGGGATTGACCCTGATCGCTTCTAAATACAGTCTGATAGCGCCGGAGGTATCTACGCTTTTTATCCTGCCCGCGTGCATTACAAGATCAGCGCTTTCGGCCATCCCCCTGTCGCGGCACTCGGCAAACCATTTTTCGGCCACTGCGGTGTTGCCCAGTTTCCGGTTTACCCGTGAAAGGTTTATCAATATCCGCGTATTACCGGGATCAAGTTCGTGGCCCCTTGTGTAATGTTCAAGGGCTTCGTTGTATTTAATGTAATATTCAAGCAGTTCGCCCAGCTTGTTATGCGTTAATGGCTGTGAATCGTTAATGGAAAGTGAAATGGTGTAATAGTCGATGGCCTCGTACCTGTCTCCCTGGATGAACCTGATATCTGCGATGATGTTTGCCGCTTCATAAAGTTCAGGTTTTCGTGCCAGTGCTTTTTTCATGCTGTCGCATGCATCCTCGTAGAGTTCCGCCTTGTATTCGTTCATCCCCCTTTTAAAAAAATATTCCCAGCCCGCGTCCGCGGTCCTCTGTGCGCGTCCCGGTACAGCGAGCAGCATGGTAAAAAAAAATATCAGAAAAAAAGAATTTTTTATTATTGACATATTCCGTACCGCGATTAGATATGTATAGTCTTTTGACAAGACGTGGTCAGGTAGCTCAGTCGGTAGAGCAGGGGACTGAAAATCCCCGTGTCGGCGGTTCGATTCCGTCTCTGACCACATCATTTTTCTTCCATCATTTCCCCGGCATCTAAACCGAAAGATTCATAACTTTTATATTGAAGAGATGTATCATTATCATATAAACAGTACTTTATAGTAATATCCAGTATATGCCATGAAATTTTATTAAGATTTAACTGTAGAAGCTCAGATTTCATATGACACTTTCATTCACAAAAGATGTCTGAAAGATAGAATCTAACTGTTTATCTTTCACAATATTCACAGAATCTAAAAAGGTCTGCATAGGTGTTTTGCCATAATAATATTTATTGGTGTAAGATCTATCTTCATTATAACCTTGCCCACGAATAATGGACAATAAGAACGCCCCATTAGATTTTCACTTCA
>CAYTSF010000187.1:0-5179 GCA_964440335.1 uncultured Leptospirales bacterium | reverse complement strand
CAACTTTTAATAACCGCCTGTAAATCGCGGCTGAATCGCATAAATATTATAATACGAAGTTTGCACTATTTTCAAACGAAACCGCAAAACAGGCAAATAAATTTTCAGCGTAAAGTTTAATAAGGGGGATGGGGATGCCGCCCGCAGCCCCGATGGCAGGCTTTTTTATACCTGCAGTTCCAGACCCTGGTCCATCGGGGGGATTAAAATGCCGTAGACCCTCATGGTAATGGTATCTATCATCTTTATTGACTCCTCCGCTTCATGAACTGTTACCAGGGGGGAGATTACTTTTTTTGACATGATGAATTCCATGCTGTATTTTTGCGTGAGGCTGCTGAACTCCGCAGATTCGCGCAGCGCTGACTCATAGTAGTACCTGGTCTTTTCCAGGTGCTGGAGTATGTCCTCGGGCCGGGACTCCATGAGGCGCAGCGCAAAAACGAAGAGTTCATGACGCGCGGGGTCTGCGCTGCGCATGGACCCGGCAGCCAGCCGGGAGAGGAAGTCCCCGGCCCCGCTGTATGGTACAAAGCGTTTTTTCCTGAGCAGTATCCGTTCATCAATGAAGCCAGCGGCAGGTCCGGGGAAGATATCCGCGCTGATCTCCAGGTTGAGCCTGCGCACATACTGTTCAATGCCGGGGGTGAATTCATCGTATGGCAGGGGTATCCTTCTGCCGAAAGCGTTTACAGCGATTTGGGGATGCATTAAGTTCAGCCTGTTCATGACAGCAGCGGGTCCATCCGCGCCGGTCCCGGAAGCGGGTATGAGTGTTTCAATCTCCGACCTGATTGTATCGTCCGGGTGAAAGAGTATCTGAAATACGGGTTGTGTAAAATCCTGTTCAGATTCCAGGTAAAGCAGCATTTCATCCTCTCCGGCCAGCCCCTCGCATGAAACGAGAAAGTGTTCTGCGTCTTCGTCAAGCGGAAGGCCTGCGGAGAGCCTGGAAGCGATGCATTGTGCTACAGCGCCTACAATGTTTTCATTTATCACAGTGTTATGCTGGCCTGCACATAGTAGGTTTCATCGGTCTTCTTCACGTCAGGGTACTGTTCAAAGTACTCCTTTGTGTGGGTGTCGAATTCCCTGCGGTACCCGGCCTTTATCCCCAGTACCCCGATGAGCTTTTTGTAGAGGTACACGTCATGGATTGTCCTGTAGTTTGCAGTGTCATCCATCTTCTGCACATAGAAGGTGTAGTACTTGATTGAGAAGTCGCTGTCGAAGGGGAAAATTTCAACACGCCCCCTTATTGACCAGCGCCAGTCTATGAGTTCATCAAGTTCATCGTGCTTCTCGTACTGCAGAACGGGCGCGCCGCTGATGTCCATGAGGAGGTATCTGTTGCGGATGAGGATAAACTTCAGCCCTATGCCCGAATCGTTCCTGTGCCGCAGCTCAGTCATCTCGTTGTAGTCTGACATGGAGTAAGAAAAGAATTCAAGCCTCCAGAGCATGTACCAGTCGAAGCCAAGCGTAAGGTTGCCGTAGTTTTCATCCTTTACGCCCAGGGTCCTGCCGTATGCACCTGAAAAGGATGTTTTGAACGAGATTATGGTGTCATCATACTTTACTGATGCAGAATAAGTAGTGTCCAGCGAATCAGTGTTTCCCTTTTTCTGTATATATGATCCGGATGCGCTGAAGTTCCATTTTTTTTCATCTTCACCTTTTCTGACAGGGTGTTCATATGAAAAAATGTCAAGTATACTAAAACCGTTTTCAGGTGCCTTGTCTTCAGCATCTTCCGCGAATAACAATGTTGATGCTGAAACGATCAGGGCTGCCAGCGGAATAATTATTTTTTTCAATTTCCTTTACCCTCGAGATTAATTATTTGAAAATATTGACATTCCATTAGATATGAATATATAATAATATCAGTGTTATACCATTCATAAAATGGTTATATACATATTAATATCTTCCCCGCCTGCCGTTGGCGGCCGGGCAATTGAAAAAACATTATTACACCATAAAGACTTTTATGGAATAATTACTCAATAAATATCATGCTTGTCAATAAACTTTGGGCTTTCTTAACACGCGGATCACATCAGGATTTTCAATAAAAGAGGACATATGTCTGCCATAAATACTCAAAACAGCATTTCCAAGATCAACAGGAACGTTCTTGTTGTAAACTGGGTGCTCGATTCGTTCCTTCTTCTGGGATATATTATCGAATACTTCAAAGGAGCTAAAACTCTCACATATATTCTGACCTATTTTATCATAATGATCATACCGCTCATGATCGCGAGTCTATTATTCTCCCGTAACCACAGCGATAACCGCATCAAATTAATAACGCTTGTGGGATACTTTATACTTTATATATTTACGATATTTTCGGTCACAAGAACCCTCGTCTATGTTTACATACTTCCAATACTTTCAGTTTACCTGCTGTATTTTGATATAACGCTGATGAAGGTGAGCTGCATGGCCATGGTAATAGTAAATGTCGTGAGGGTGTTATGGCTTGCCCTGTTAAAGGGGTTCAGGGACCCTTACATTACCACGGATTATACGATCCAGATAGCCTGCGTTATCCTGTTCGCGGTAGTTTACATCACCACTACAAAGCTCTCTAATGAGATCAATCAGGAGAAGCTTGAGAGGATAGAGGACGAAAAGGATAAACAGAAGAACCTTATAACTGATATTATGCGCACTGCGGCAGTGCTCATTGAGAATTCCAAAAAGGCATATGAAATAGTTGAGAAACTGGCAGAGAGTTCGGGAGAGGTTTCCACTGCGGTAAACGAGGTGTCCAGGGAGACGATGGATATTACAGGAAACCTTCAGAACCAGATGAAGCTGAGCGCGCATGTAAGCGAAGGAATATCCAGCTGCCTTACCCTTTCATCGGAGATGGGAAGCGAGTCTGAGGACACCGTTGCCAGGGTCACCGACGCGCTGAAGATAGTCGAGGACCTTACATCAAACAGTGCCATAGTGAGGAACGAGAACGAGAGGGTCAACCTTACAATTTCCGGTCTTTTAAAACAGTCAGAGGAGATAAGGAACGTTATCAACATCATACGCGATATTTCTGATACGACGAACCTTCTCTCCCTCAATGCCTCGATTGAGGCCGCGCGCGCAGGCGAGGCGGGCAGGGGTTTTGCGGTTGTTGCTGACGAGATTTCGAAGCTTGCGGACCAGAGCCGGGAATCCGCGGACAGTATCGGCGGCATCCTGAACGGCATGAAGAAACAGGTTGATGATTCTCTCACTGCTGTCAACAGCCTGGGCTCTGCCAACCAGCAGCAGGATTCGCTCATCGGCAGCACCGAAAACGTGTTCAGGGAGATCCTCGGCCGCATGAACTCTGTGCGCGAAAAATCCCGCAGCGTCATGGACTCAATAAAGGAAATCAACAACAGCAACATGCGCATGGTTGAGGACATAAAACGCATAACCAGCTTCAGCGAAAAAACCGCGTCGATCACCTCGAAGACTTCCGGCATTGCACAGAACAACCGGGACATGGCCCTTGAGGGAAAAGACGTGGCCAGCAGGCTTATCGAAACCTCCGCGGACATGGAAAAATACAGGGTTTAGCGCGGTAATAATGTTTTGCACCCGCAAAATTTATTGACACCGCCTGTCCGCCTTTATTAATAGACGGTACATGAATTGAACCTCCGGAGCGTGTAATGGAACTTCCTTCTTCATATGAACCCAGGGACGTAGAGAAAAAATGGTACGAGTACTGGGAAAAGTCAGGCTATTTTCACGCCGATGTAAATGACGGCAAAGAGCCCTATTCAATAGTTATCCCGCCGCCAAACGTAACAGGCAACCTGCACATGGGGCATGCACTGAACAATACGCTCCAGGACATACTGGCGCGCTGGCAGAGGATGAAGGGGAAGTCGGTGCTCTGGATGCCGGGCACTGACCATGCGGGCATAGCAACGCAGAACGTTGTTGAGCGCCTCCTTGCAAAAGAGGGGAAGTCCAGGCATGACCTTGGCCGCGAAGAGTTCGAGAAGCGCGTGTGGGAATGGAAGGAACATTCAGGCAACCAGATACAGGGGCAGCTAAGGCGCCTTGGCTCGTCGCTGGACTGGCCGCGCGAAAGGTTTACCCTGGACGAGGGCCTGTCGCGGGCAGTGCGAAAAGTTTTTGTTACCCTGTACGAACAGGGGCTCATATACCAGGGGTACAGGATCATCAACTGGTGCCCGCGCTGCGAGACGGCCCTGTCCGACATTGAAACTGAATACAGGGAGCTTGACGGCAACCTGTGGCACATAAAGTACCCGGTTAAAGACAGCAGTGAGTACGTCGTGGTTGCAACAACACGGCCCGAAACAATGCTGGGCGACACCGGCGTTGCGGTGAACCCCGAGGATGAACGAAACAGCAGGCTCATCGGCAAAACGGTAATCCTTCCCCTCATGAACAGGGAGATCCCGGTCTTTGCGGATTCATATGTTGACAAGGATTTCGGATCAGGGTTCGTGAAGGTAACTCCGGCCCACGATCCCAACGACTTCGAGATGGGCAAGCGCCACAACCTTGAAGAGATAATCATAATGGACGAACACGCCGTGATCAACGAAAACGGCGGCGCATACAGGGGGATGGACAGGTACGCTGCCCGTAAAAAAATAGTTGAGGACCTTGATGCCCTGGGCCTCCTTGAGAAGACCGACAAGCATGTACACTCCGTTGGCCACTGCTACAGGTGCAACACCGTGATTGAACCGTACCTTTCAAAGCAGTGGTTCGTGAAGATCAAGCCCCTTGCAGATGAGGCAATTAAAGTTGTCGAGGATGGAAAGATCCGCTTTGTCCCGAAGAACTGGGAGAAGACCTACTTCGAGTGGATGTACAACATTCGCGACTGGTGCATATCGCGCCAGCTCTGGTGGGGGCACCGCATCCCGGCCTTCTGCTGTGACGAATGCGGCCATGTCAATGTGAGCATGGATGATCCGGTCAAATGTGAAAAGTGCGGCTCGTTAAAAGTTGTGCAGGATGAGGATGTCCTCGACACATGGTTCTCTTCCGCGCTGTGGCCCTTCTCCACAATGGGGTGGCCCGATGAAACTCCTGAGCTGAAAAAGTATTACCCGACCAGCGTACTGGTGACCGGTTTCGACATAATCTTTTTCTGGGTAGCGCGCATGATCATGACCGGTGTGAAGTTCATGGA
>CAYTSF010000186.1:0-5199 GCA_964440335.1 uncultured Leptospirales bacterium | reverse complement strand
AGAACTGATTAAATCAGTTCTCAAACCAGTTTTCACAGGTAATAACCAAAAAATCAGTACAATTTGAATAGGCCGGGATAACCGGTCTTTTCTTTTAAACAACTCCCCAAAAGTGCATCAAACTGTAGCCCGGAAATTTTTTAAAATTGATAAAAAAAAATTGAAACTTTATGCCCCCGCGTATGTTTATATTTTAAGGCCCTAAAGATACTTTTACAAATATATAAAATGCTCCATATTTGGCCGGCTTAAATCTGAATGAGGATATAACAATGATTAAACGATTTTTTGCAGGTGTTTTTGCATGCACCATGCTGGCTATTCTTTTTACGAATGTTCTTTTCTGTGCTGCCCAGCTGTTCCCCCTGGCACTTCTCAAATTTATCATACCTTTCAAATGGTGGCGCGCGCCCATGGGCAAGATTCTGGTCAGGGTGGCAAATAACTGGGTTGGCGTAAACTCCATGTTCATCCATTACTGCTTCCCGGTAAAATGGACGATCACCGGGCTCGATAAACTCAAGAAAAAAGACTGGTACCTTGTAATTTCAAACCATCAGTCATGGGTCGATATTGTTATTATACAGAAAGTCCTGTACGGAAGGATCCCATACATCAAATTCTTTTTAAAGAAGGAACTCATATGGGTGCCCATAATGGGCCTTGCATGGTGGGCCCTGGACTTCCCGTTTATGAAGCGCCACACAAAAGAGGAGATTGAAAAAAATCCCAAGCTCAAAGGGAAAGACCTGGAGATCACGCGAAAAGCCTGCGAAAAATTCAAGACCGATCCTGTTGTTATCATGACTTTTCCGGAAGGCACACGCTTTTCGCAGGAGAAACACGACAAACAGGGGTCACCCTACAGGCACCTGCTCAAGGCAAAGGCCGGCGGGGTATCCTTTACTATTTCATCAATGGGGGAACACCTTCACAAACTGCTTAACATAACAATCGTTTATCCGGATGGCGCCCCGACACTTTGGGAATTCCTCTGCCGGAAGGTGCGCAGGATAGATATTTTCGTGGAGACCGTTCCGATCCCCGGCAGCTTCGTAAAGGCCGACATAGAAGACCCGGCCTTCCAGAAGGAATTTGCAGGATGGCTGAACAACCTCTGGCATAAAAAGGACATGCTCCTGGAGTCAACACTGAAAAAAGAGACAAAAAAGGACCACGGGAAGTAACCTCACCTCATGGCAATGCTGCACAAATCCATGAAGTGGATGTTGTGCAGCATTATCTCACCTAAAAATCAAGAGTATTCACGCACCTGGGGAATGGTATAACATCGCGTATATTCTGCATGCCCGTGACAAACTGTATGAGCCTCTCGAAGCCCAGGCCAAACCCGGAGTGCGGCACAGATCCGTACCTGCGCAGTTCCAGGTACCACCAGTAGTTTCTTTCGTCGAGCCCCAGTTCCTTTATGCGTGAAAGGAGCTTCGTATAGTCGCTCTCCCTTTCACTGCCGCCGATAATCTCGCCAAGCCTGGGCACAAGAACATCCATGGCGCGAACGGTTCTGCCGTCATCGTTCTGCTTCATATAGAAGGCCTTTATGTCCCTGGGATAGCCGGTCACGATTACCGGCTTCTTAAAGACCTCCTGGGTCAGGAACTTCTCGTGCTCGCTCTGCATGTCTATGCCCCACTTTACAGGGAACTCGAACTCCTTGCCCGACTTCAACAGTTCATTGACCGCGTCGGTGTAGGTGATGCGTTCAAAGCTGCTCTCTGTTATATGCTCAAGGTTTTCGATTATCCCCTTCTCGACCATGGTGCTGAAAAATTTCATGTCGTCAGCGCAGTTTTGCAGGATATATTTAAGGATATATTTGATAAAATCCTCTGCGGTATCCATGTTCAGGTTGATATCGCAGAACGCCATTTCAGGTTCAACCATCCAGAACTCGGCCAGGTGCCGGGAAGTGTTTGATTTCTCCGCCCTGAAGGTCGGGCCGAAGGTGTAGACGTTTTTCAGGGCAAGGGCATATATCTCGGCCTCGAGCTGGCCGCTCACGGTCAGAGAGGCCTCCTTTCCGAAAAAATCACCGGAAAAATCTATGCTGCCGTTGCTTCTGGGTATATCCTCAAGGGGGAGGGTAGTGACCCTGAACATCTCGCCTGCGCCCTCGCAGTCGCTGCCTGTAATAATCGGTGTGTGAACATAAACAAATCCCCGGTCATGAAAGTAGCTGTGGATCGCATAGCTCATGGCGCTCCTGATTCTTGCCACTGCGCCGAAGGTGTTGGTCCTGGGACGCAGGTGCGCGATCTCCCGCAAAAACTCGAAGCTGTGCCTCTTCTTCTGCAGCGGGTATTCCGCGGGGTCCGCATCTCCATGCACAGTGATTGATGACGGTATTACCTCGACGCTCTGTCCGGCGCCCTGGGACTGCACCAGTTTCCCTGCTACGGTCACACTGGCGCCGTTAACCATCTGCCGGTCAAGGTCTTCGAATCCCGGAAAATCCTTCGTTACAACAATCTGTATACTGTCCATAGCCGAACCATCGTTGACCGCAACAAATGCCAGTTCCTTAGAATCCCTCTTGGTCCTGATCCAGCCTTCGACAGTAACCTGCCGGCCGTCGCCTTCAAGTGCAAGTATCTCTTTTATCCTCATTTGTTATTCTCCCTTTACGCTGCTGCCGAAAAATTCTTCGTAGCTCATGAGCTTAATATTATTTTTTCTGGCGTTGTCGAGTTTGCTGCTCTTTCCCTCAGGGTCCTCACAGACGAGAATCTCCAGGTCACGCGTCACAGTTGAGCTGAACTCGTACCCCATCTCTTCTATAAGTTTTATCAGGTCATTGCGTTTGCCGGGGCCCTTGCCGGTCATGCAGACCTTACCCTTTGAAGAGCCGGTTTGTTCAGGGACAATATCAAGCACCCCCATGAGCTCTTCGAGCATGACCATGTTGGACCTTTCATTTTTCCATTCAATGATATTCCTGCCGATAACATATGTATCGTCGTTGAAGGAAAGGAACTCATCCATTGTCGATATGCCCATTTTAATGAGGGACTTTTTCTGAACAAGCGGTATGCCGAGCCTGCTGAGGAGCTCGCGGGCGGTCATGCGCCGCGAGGCTGCCATCTCGCTCATGAAATTTGCGATCTTTTTCTCCGCGAAACCTTCAACCCCCTCAAAATCCTTAACGGTCACATTGTAGAGATCCCTGATCCCCCTGATTCGCTTCAGGGTGAAGAGCCTCCTGACCGTTGCCTCGGCGACATTTTCTATGTCACAGCTCCTGACCCAGTAAATTATCCTCTGTATGATCTGTTCCTCACAGTCGGTGTTTAGGCATTTTATGTGCACCCCCGATTCCTCCGGGGTGCTTCCGCATGACGGGCATTTTTTGATGATAAGATCGCCCGCGTACACCGCCCTGCCGCGGGAGCTTAAGTTTTCCTGCACAAATGGTATGACGTCATTGGCCCTCTGGACAACAAGGGTGTCCCCCTTTTCTACCATGAGGCGCTTCACGTTCATACAGTTGTTCAGGGTGGCCCTTTCGAGCTTCGCACCTCCTATGACGACCGGTTCAAACAATGCCACCGGGATGATGTTCCCCTGCCTGCTCACCTGCCATATAACATCGCGCAGTATAGTTTCCCTGGACTGCGACGGCGGCTTGAGCGCTATGGCGTAGTGGTGGTGGTGGTCCACGACCCACATGCTGTCTATCTCGTCAAAGAGGCTCCGGTCATCGACCGATATTATAAGGCCGTCGGTCTCGTATTCCCACTGCTCGCGCAGGCCGCCCGTGTATTCGCCGTAAAAACTGCTTATGCCCTCAAGATCTGTCACCACGCCGTATTTCACTGCGTTAAAGCCCTCTGAAGCGAGGAGTTCAATCCGGCCGCTCTCATATCCTGGCGAATCAATGCCCGAGACCTGGTATACTGCGAACCTGACATACTTCAGGTCCTCCCTGTTCTCCTTCCTGTTGATGAGCCCGACGCAGGCATTTCGCAGGGGTTTTCCGCCGGTGTTGAAAATCGTATCGCGCGGAAGATAGAGCTCCCCCCTGACCTCAACCTCCCCCGCTTTTATCGAGATGGATTTTTTTATGTCATTCACATATCGCGCGATATGCGTTATATCCTGTCCGGTTATGCCGTCACCCCTGGTCGCCACATAGACCAGCTCGCCGTTGCGGTACCTGCACGCCGCTGAAAGCCCGTCAATTTTGGGTTCAATGACAAATCCGTGATTACCCGCTGCGCCGATCCTTTTCATCCATGACGCCAGTTCATCCATATTTTTAGCCTTGCCCATCGAGAGCATGGGCTGGCCGTGGACGATCTTACCGGACTGTTGTATCGCTGTACCCACCGTGCTGAAATAGGAATTTTCGGGATCGGCCTGTCGCAGTTTCTCCTCAAGTTCATCGAACTCGCTGTCGCTCATTATGGGCGAATCGGAATTATAGTAGGCGTCCCTTGCTTTTGTCAGCAGTGCAACCAGGTCAGCAGCTTTCATCATCTCTCCACACATACAGAAATTCCACAATGCTAACAATTTGCAGAAAAAATGTAAACTTTTTTCAGTATTTATTCCTTAACTTATTTCTGGTAAAAAAAGCTCTATTACGCCCGCCGCCTTCGGCGGCGGGCGTATATAATTCATAATTTTACTCTAAAAAGTATGTTCAGAAATTATTACTGAAACTTTTTTTATTGATTAGACTCTCAGTTCTATTATACTATTCATAGAGTTGATATTTACACAATTACATGTTCCAAACCCCCTTCAGGCGGGTATGAAAGAAAGCAACACTTGAATACTAATTCCATACGGGTATAAAAAATAAATTTTATTAAAGGGTGCAAATAATGAAAAAAATCATCAACCTTCTAATCACACTTCTTATAATTTCAGTTTTTGCCAGTGCATGTGCATCGGGGGATTCACAGACAAAGACCGATGACAAGCAGACCAAGACTGAAGATAAACAGACAAAAACAGATGACAAAAAAGTCAAGTCCGATGCCGGTGACGATTTTATAGTGAACGGTATCAATGACGAGATCAAAGATTTTTCAATTGACGGGTTTCCCGGCGGCAGCGCAAAAATAAAAAACAATGACGACCTGAATAGCATGAAAAAAATAATTTCACTTCTCAAGGGAATCATTGCCAAACTGCCTGAGGGCTATGTGATGCAGATAATCGGCCACTGTGCGG
>CAYTSF010000185.1:0-5227 GCA_964440335.1 uncultured Leptospirales bacterium | reverse complement strand
CAGCTGATATGTTCGAAAAAATAGGCGACTCATCGTGCGTACAGTGCGGACAGTGCGTCCAGCTCTGTCCTACCGGAGCCCTTTCATTCCAGACAGTCCTTGGACGCGGGCCGGAATGGGAACTCAAGAAGGAATCAAGCATATGTATATACTGCGGTGTGGGATGTAAAATTGATTTCTACACAAACAAACAGGGTCAGCTTGTAAAAGCCATGGGCCATGATGACGGCCCCAACAGGGGACATCTCTGTGTCAAAGGCCGTTTCGGTTTTGACTTTGTCCAGAGCGATAAACGCCTCACATCACCGCTTATCAAGAAAAACGGAAAATTCGAAGAAGCCACATGGGACGAGGCTCTCGACTATGTTGCGTCAAAGCTTTCATCCATAAAAAAAGAGAACGGCCCGGATTCAGTCATGGCCTTCTCATCGGCAAAATGCACCAATGAAGAAAACTACCTGATGCAGAAATTCATGCGCGCGGTGATCGGCACCAACAACGTCGACCATTGCGCCCGGCTCTGACACAGCTCAACTGTCGCCGGTCTGGCGGCTACATTCGGTTCAGGAGCAATGACAAACTCTATCAGGGAAATACCCCTGACGGAATCATTCCTTGTAATCGGCTCAAACACAACCGAGAACCATCCGGTAATCGGTTCAATGATTAAAAATGAAGTAATCAACAATGGTAAAAAACTTGTTGTGGTAGACCCTAGAAAAATAGAACTGGCTAAATACGCCGACGTATTCCTGCAGATCAAGCCTGGAACCAACGTTGCCATACTCAACGGGTTTGCCCATGTTCTGATAAAAGAAAACCTTTATGATAAAGAGTTCGTGAAGACACGATGCGAGGGATTTGACGAAATGGCCAAAACCCTTGAGAAATACACACCCGAACACGTGGCGAAGATATGCGGACTCGATGATCCTTCAAAGATTGTTGAAGCAGCGCGTATATTTGCCGCAAGCAAGCCAATGGCCCTCTACTACTGTATGGGTATTACACAGTTTAAGTCAGGTGTTAACGGCGTTAAATGCTGCGCGAACCTCCAGATGCTCCTTGGCAACCTGGGCATACCCGGCGGCGGCGTGAATCCTCTCCGCGGCCAGAACAACGTACAGGGCGCATGCGATATGGGAGCGCTCAACGCGACCTACCCCGCGTATCAGCCTGTGGCAAACGAGGACAACCAGAAAAAATTCAAGGAACTCTGGAAAACCCCCATTGAACTTTCAATGAAGCCCGGTCTAACCATTGTTGAATCACTCAACGCGGCCATAGAAGGCAAGGTGAAGGCACTCTTTGTTTTCGGCGAAAACCCGGTTATGTCGGACCCGAACCAGCACCACGTGCTTGAAGCCCTGGAACACGCTGAATTCGTAGTAGTACAGGACATAGTCCTTACAGAAACAGCCGTCCATGCCGACGTTGTTCTTCCAGGACGCGCTTTCATAGAGAAGGAAGGCACGGCGAGCAATACCGAGCGCCGCGTACAGCCCATGCACAAGGTCGTTGAACCTGTTAAAGGGAGCCAGGATGACTGGTGGATCCTGATGCAGATAGCAAACCGTATGGGCGCCGGCTGGAACTACACATGCGCGAAGGACATATTTGAAGAGATCAGGAAGGTCACACCTTCATACGCCGGTATAACCTACGAAAGACTCGAAAAGGAGCTTATACAGTGGCCGTGCCCCAACGAGGAGCACCCCGGCACGCAGTACCTCCACAAGGACAAGTTCAACAGGGGACTTGGTCTCATGTCAGCCATAGAGTTCACGCCTCCGGCTGAAGATGTTGATCCGGAATACCCCATGATCCTGACAACTGGAAGGATCCTGCAGCATTTCCATACCGGTACCATGACCCGTAACTCAAGGATTCTTGATGAGATCGTCAGTGAAGGTTTCATAGAACTTCACCCCAATGACGCGAGCAACTATAACGTCTCCGACGGCGAAGTTGTCTCCATCTCCACAAGAAGGGGAAGTATCCGTATGAAGGCGCGGGTAACAGACAAGCCCAAACCCAATGTAGTATTTATGCCGTTCCACTTTGCCGAAGCTGCGGCAAAC
Organism: uncultured Leptospirales bacterium; assembly: GCA_964440335.1. Lineage (GTDB taxonomy): Bacteria > Spirochaetota > UBA4802 > UBA4802 > UBA5550 > JAAYBQ01. The sequence goes on along the minus strand of CAYTSF010000185.1, from coordinate 3,146 downwards.
AAGCTGACCATTGATGCCCTGGATCCCACATGCAAGATCCCGGAATACAAGGTATGTGCCTGTAAAATTGAAAAAGTGAACGCATAAGGGGGGCGGAATATGAATACAGAAATGATTTCAAAAACAATAAACAAGTACGGCAAAGGCCAGGAACACCTGATGCTCATACTTCGCGACCTCGAAGCACAGTCCGGGAAAAACGTACTGGAACCCGCGACACTTACCGAAGTAGCGGAGCAGATGAATTTACCCAAAAGCGCGCTTGCCGGCTTCCTGGGTTTCTACACCATGTTCAAGAAGGAGCCAAGGGCAAAGTACCTCATAAGGGTATGTAAATCAGGACCGTGCCATGTCATGGGATCAACCGACATCTTCCACGAGGTGGAGAAGATCCTGGGAATCAAACCGGGCGAAGGTACAAAAGACGGGATGTTCTTCCTTGAAAAATGCGAGTGCCTCGGCGTATGCTCGGTGGCTCCTGCGATGATGGTAAACTATGACATACACGGCAACCTCACTGCCGACAGCCTGAAAAAAATATTCGATGATTACAGGAAGAAGGAACCCGTGGCCGGCGAAGCATGCGGCCCCGAAGTTGAAGGTAAAAAATGCATCATCGAAGGGACAAAACAGACAAAGAGACTCCTGGAGAACATGGGTGTTGTTGATCCGCTTTCAGTGGACTCCTATGTATCAAAGGGCGGATTCGAGTCTCTCAAAAAAGCCGTAACAATGGACCGCGCCGAAATTATCCAGATAGTGAAGGATTCAGGGCTGCGCGGACGCGGCGGCGCGGGATTCTCGGCAGGACTCAAATGGTCTTTTGTCACAAAAGGCGACATGCAGAAATATGTAATATGCAACGCTGACGAAGGCGAACCCGGCACATTCAAGGACAGGATACTCATGGAGGAGAACCCCCAGGCGCTCGTCGAAGGCATGGCAATATGCGGACACGCCATAGACGCATCTGTTGGCTACATCTATGTGCGCGGCGAGTTCAGGCGTTCAATAATGAGGCTCCAGCAGGCCATTGACCAGGCAAGGGCCAAAGGGTATCTCGGCAAAAACATATTCGGCTCAAAATTCAGCTTTGACCTTTTCATAAAAGAGGGGGGAGGAGCTTATGTATGCGGCGAGGAGACTTCACTGATAAATTCAATGGAAGGGAAACGCGGCTATCCAAGGTTCAAACCTCCGTTCCCCGGCGGCTCAGGATTCATGAATAAACCGTCGAACGTAAACAATGTAGAGACACTCATGTCCATTCCCATGATCATCGAAAAGGGCGCGGACTGGTACAAGTCAGTGGGTATGCCCGCGTGTTCAGGTACCAAGCTCTATTGTCTCTCCGGTAAAATGAACCGTACGGGGCTTGTGGAGCTTCCCATGGGAACAACAATGAAGGAGATAATCGAAGTTCACGGCGGCGGAATGAAAGCGGGCAGCACATTCAAGTTTGCCCATGTGGGAGGAAGCGCGGGCGGACTTATGGGCCCTGACTTCATGGACCTGCCGCTTGACATAGATACTCCAACAAAAAACGGTGTCACACTCGGTTCGGGCGTGGTGATGGTCGCTGACCAGAACACATGCGCGGTTGACTACCTGCTCCAGATACTCAGCTTTTTTGAGCACGAGTCATGCGGCCAGTGCTTCCCGTGCAGAACAGGCACACCGCAGCTTCACCACCTGGCGAAGAAATTCGCACAGAGGACCGCGTCAGTATCCGACATAGACCTGATGGTGGAAAAGGCCGAACTGATGAAAAAAGCGTCACTCTGCGCGCTGGGTCAGTCACCCATAATGCCCATTGTGACAACACTTAAATATTTCAGGAAGGAATTCGAAGCACACTGCGACCATAATTACAAGTGCGCGGCATGCGACGAGTCACTGAAAACTTATTACAGCGCAAAAGGTCATTAAGTCGTAAGGTTTATGACAATGACTTTCATTAATAAAAAAATCTATATGGAGGATTTGAGTAATGAGTAACGCAAATCTCGACTCAAAAAGATGGATTATTGCAATCGCGGGAACATGTCTCCAGATATGTCTCGGTACTGCTTATGCCTGGTCATTTTTTCAAAAACCGCTCAGTACAGCTTTCGGCTGGTCACAGAGTATGACAGCATGGGCATTCTGCCTTGCTATCTGTTTTCTCGGTATATCCGCGGCAGTAGGCGGAATTCTTATGCCTAAAGTGGGCCCGCGAAAAATGGCCATGATAGGCGGTTTGCTTTTCGGCCTTGGTTACATTTTAGCATCATTCGCTCTTAAAGCACAGAGCCCTGCCCTGCTTTTCCTTACCTATGGTGTAATCGGCGGCTGCGGTCTTGGTACAGGTTATGTAACTCCTGTTTCAACTGTTGCTAAATGGTTCCCCGACAAAAAGGGTTTTGCAACAGGTATGGTTGTTATGGGTTTCGGTCTTGGCGCTCTCTTTATGTCAAAACTGTTCGCGCCCATGCTTTTAAACGCATTTGCATTCAGCCCGGCTCTTGACCAGGCTGCACAGCAGGCTATACTCGTAAAAGTTTTCCTTTACCTCGGTTTTATTTTCCTTGTACTCACAATACCGATCGGATCACTTATTACACCTCCGCCTGCTGGTTATGTACCGACAGGATTCACTCCTCCAGCGGCTACAGCAGCATCTTCAGCGCTGGATAATCTTCCCGCGAAAGACGCGATCCTTACAGGAAGATTCTTTGTAATATGGCTGATATTCTTCTGTAACATTACAGCAGGTATCGGTATCATAGGATTCCAGTCACCACTGTTCCAGGACCTCTGGGCAAAAGCAAACAATGTCGATATGAAAGTTGCTGCGAATGTGGCACTTCTTGCCGGATACGGCGGAACTCTTATTGCTGTTACTTCTATCTTCAATGGTCTCGGACGTTTCTTCTGGGGCGGTCTGTCAGACAAGATAGGACGTGTTCAGACTTTCAGGATCATGCTCGGCACACAGGTTCTCTGCTTCATAGCACTTGTTTATAACTCCAACCCGTGGGTATTCGCATTAATATTCTGCTATGTTCTCCTCTGCTACGGCGGCGGTTTCGGAACTATGCCGGCTTTCATACTGGACGTATTCGGCGCAAAAACACACGCGATCGTTTATGGAACAGTTCTTACAG
>CAYTSF010000184.1:0-5277 GCA_964440335.1 uncultured Leptospirales bacterium | reverse complement strand
TCCCCTTTTTTCATTTTTTCATAGCAGTAGAGGAATGAATAGTCACCGTTACGCTCACTTGTGGCCATATCGCCTTTACCAAGCCATGCGTAGCCGAAATCGTTCTCTTTTGTGGCGTTCTTGCCGAAGTAGGCCTTGAGGAAGCTTGCCATATACTTGGGCCTGTTCCCCCACCAGTTGATACTTTCGGGAACCTTAGTGGTCGGCGTTGCAGCCTTGTTGTAGTCAGCAAGCGTCTGCCAGTTTGCCCTTGGAAGAGGGAGGTAGCCTGGAAGAATGTTGTAAAGAACAGCGTGGTCTGTTGTTCCCTGTACGTTTGGCTCGCCCCTGAGAGCATTGACTCCGCCGCCTGCTATACCTGCGTTGCCGAGCAGAAGCTGGATTATACCTGCTGTACGGATGTTCTGAACGCCCACAGTGTGCTGTGTCCAGCCGAGAGCGTAAAGTATTGTGCCTGCTTTGTCACGTACGCCTGTTGCTACATATGCTTCATATACTTTACGCAGGTTTTCCTGGGATACTCCGGTGATTCCGGAAACCTTATCAAAGGTATACCTTGAATAGTGCTTTTTGAGTATCTGCATTACGCATCTGGGGTTCTGCAGTGTGGGGTCTTTTTTAATGACGCCATCTGCATCCTTTTCAAACTGCCAGCTTGATTTGTCATAGATTTTTTTCTCGGTATTAAAACCTGAGAAAACACCATTGTTGAATGAAAACTTGTCGCTGACTATGTATGAGGCGTTTGTATAGTCGTTAACGTATTCCTTAAACCATTTGTTGTTCTGAAGGATGTAGTTAATCATACCGCCCATAAATGCGATGTCTGTACCTGAACGTAGCGGTACATGGAAGTCTGATCTTGCAGATGTTCTTGAGAATTTGGGGTCAACGTGTATGATCGTAGCGCCCCTTTCAGTTTTTGCCTTTAGCACCCATTTGAAGCTGATAGGGTGGTGCTCTGCTGCGTTACTACCTATTATGAGACAGCAATCGGTATTTTTGATATCGATCCAGCTCTGTGTCATTGCTCCGCGTCCGAATGATTCCGCCAAACTGGCGACAGATGGGCTGTGTCAAATCCGGGCCTGATGGTCAATGTAGAGAAGACCCAGCGCACGCTGCGCCTGTACAACAACAGCTGCCTCCTCGTTGCTCATCTGGGAAGATCCCATGTGGAACATGGTTTCGAGACGGTTAACGGTTTTTCCTTCAGCATTTTTCAGCGTAAAGGTCTTATCGCGTGTCTCCTTGATTTTTTTTGCAAGCTTATCGATCATCCAGCTGTAGCTCTTCTCTTCCCACTTTTCGCTGAACGGCGCCCTGTACAGGGGCTTCAGCAGCCTGTGGTCGCTGTTGACCATTGAATTCATGGTTGCGCCTTTTGCGCAGAGTGCACCTTCACTGATAGGATAGCCCGGATCTCCCTCTGTACTGAGTACCCTGCCTCCTTTTACGTGTGCTATAAAACGGCAACTAACAGCGCAGAAGGGGCATATGGACCTTACTTCTTTCGCGCCTTTTGTTTTAAGCCTTTTGGCGTAAGATTCTGTTACCAGATAACTTACACCAAGACTGCCCAGGGCGACGGCCCCGGCTCCGGCTCCCGCCACCTTCAACAATTCCCGGCGTGTTACCTTCATCTCATCCTCCTGGATTTATTGTGTTTGAAAAAATGAGTTTATTAATACTGGTCCCCCTGCTCCCGACAAAATAACCGGGGGAACATTCTTTCTCTGATCCTATCATGTCAGATTTGACACAACAATGTCAATATTTAAATGAATTAATATAAAAAATTAAATATGTTTTTTTTAGCAATTGGTTAATATTAGCATAACATTTGAGATATATAGAGTGCATGTTGCTCTGTAAGGTTAGTTAAAGAGGGATTTATGATTAACCTCATTGCTGGACCGGGAGAAATTCATCTGATTACCCTGCGCATGCACAATCTTCGTAAAAAATGGAATTATAACCTGAAATGTTGTGCTGCCCCGGTGCGTCGGCAGGTTGTCCGGGGGAATTATATTGACAAAAGTCCCTCCTCACGGGATAGGTCAGTCATGATTCAATCCGCAGAGAAAGAGGGGCCTTCTGTCTGGAGTATACTGAAAAGGATTGCCAGGTATATACTGATTTTTCATGGGGTATTTATACTCCTCATTGCCTTATCATCAATACTCTACTGTTTCATCGATCCCCCGTTTACCAGCCTGCAGGTATACAGGAACGTTTTCAACAGCTACCCGTCAAAGAAGCATCGCGATATCAGCCTTAAATCGATACCGGGAAAATACCAGAGGCTCGTGGTATACACTGAAGACCCCAACTTCTACAAACATCATGGCATAGACATTGAAGCTATCGGCAGTGCTTTTAAAGTAAACATGAAATATGGTAAAAAGATTTCGGGCGCCAGTACAATCACCCAGCAGCTTACAAGGACGCTTTTTCTGTTCCCGGACAAGCTGTACATAAGAAAGTACTTCGAGACTGTTGCCGCACTCACGCTTGACCTTATCATGCCCAAAAAACGCATACTCGAACTCTATTTTAATTATGCCGAATGGGGGCAGGGCGTTTACGGGATACAGAGCGCTTCCTATTATTATTACAGAGTTTCCTTGAACAGGTTAAGCGATGACCAGGTCATCAGGCTTATCACGCTGCTACCGTCTCCATGCAGGTATTCACCTGAAACCTTTGAAAAAAGGAAGCGCCTGCTGAAACGCTATAATGACCTGAATGAAACATTGAGCGCCATGAACAATTCAAAGTAGAGGAAGATTGATATTTAAAAGTATAATTGTTTCTGTCTGTATGGGATGCTGCGGTTTAATAAATAGGTTGCTTAATTCCCCGCCTGTTTTTATATTAACAGGAACAGTCGGACAGTATAAGTTTTTTTCAGTATTTATTCCTTATCTTATTTCCGGTAAAAAATGCTTTATTGCGCCCGCCGCCTTCGGCAACGGGCATATATAAATCACAATTTTACTCTAAAAAGTATATTCAGGAATTATTACTGAAGTTTTTTGTAAAAAAATTATATTACAGGCATTGCGTATTCCCATGGTGGTATATAGTACCGGCCCAATGCCAGCTTTAGAAAAATGTACCTGCGAGGATCATTATGAGAAGATCGATTTATTTTATTGCAATACTTGCGTTCAGCTGCTTTGCGGTAATCAATACTTATCCGAAAAGTGACAAGTATAAGGATGAGGTAACAAGACAGAAGGAGGAGGACAAGGCAAGGGTCGAGGAGGCCAAAAAGAAACTGGCCGGTATCAAAAAAGATATTCTTGACCGCAACCTGAAGTTCAGGGTGGACCTGACCGAGGCGCTTAAGCATAAAATATCTGAAATTACGGGTGCCGAGGCTCCGGAGAACGTGCAGGAGATTGCCGTTAAAGAATCAGCCAGGGGCGAAAAGGATTTCGGCAACCAGATGAATTTCCTGAAGAAGAACAAGAAGCTCATCCGCAGGAAGAAGGAGAGGGAGAAGGGGGATAACTCCTACAATTACGAAAAGAAAGACGAAGACAGCTATATCTATTTTTACGAAGATAAAGAGAAGAAGAAGAATAAAGACAAGAAGGGCTTCGAGTACGAGTATGTCGATGACAAGAATGGAAAGGATATAACAGACGAAGAGATAAATGATAATTTCAGGATGGACCAGAAGGCCGACCCCAAAGCAAAGTCCTTTGACTGGCTGAGCCTTAAAAAGCTTACCCCCATCAAACAGCAGGCACAGTGCGGAAGCTGCTGGGCTTTCACAGCCATGGGCGTTTACGAATCCTGCAACCTTATAACAAATAACAAGGTGCTGGACCTCTCGGAGCAGTACGTGGTAAGCTGTTCGGGTGCGGGCAGCTGCGGCGGTGGATGGTACAGCAACGTATTTGAATTCTTCAAGAGCCGCGGTCCTGTCGACGAAAAAGTTTTCCCGTACGCGGCGGCAGATAAACAGTGCGTCAGCAAAAAACAGCTCGCTTCGAGGGTAAGCGCGTATGGCTGGGTCATGGGAAGGGAGTGGAGTGCCTATACCCCTGTTGATAAAATCAAGGAGGCCATTTGTAAATACGGCCCCATAGCAGCGTGCGTAAAAGTTACCCCGGCTTTCCAGGCCTATGCCGGCGGAATTTTTGATGAGCATGCAAAATGCAGCGGCCCTGAAGACATGAACCACGCCATTGTTCTTGTGGGATGGGACGACAGCAAAAAAGCATGGCTGCTCAGGAATTCCTGGGGGACTGAATGGGGCGAAAAGGGCTACATGTGGATCGAGTATGACTGCAACAACGTGGGGGTTTACGCTGTGTGGATGTCTGTGGCGCCGGAACAGTAACACGGCTTTTCGGCCACACCTGGAAGTTTAATCCGCCGGGGATTGTGCCGCGCGCAAAAGATTTATGAATACGCTCCTTCCCCATCTTATCATGGGGAAGGCCGGAATGGGGCGGCAAAAATTACTCCATCATCTGTAGCACCCTTTTCCACACAAACTTCCATGCCCCTGTGAAGTAATGGTCACCAGCCTCGTTAATCGTTTCTACCGTGATACCGGACTTGCAGGCTAATGAATTTGTCAGATTCATGGGGTACCAGTTGTCATTAACAGGCATTATTATGGATGTTGAGTTGCTGTGTTCTTCAAGTTCGTTGTGCGCGTTGTAGCCCTCAATAAAAAGCTTCTGCATGAGCGTTCCAACAAGGGGGCCATGTGATATTGAATCTATCTGTTCCCTGTACCCTTCGCTTTCCCATACCCGGGGTTCCATCCACCTGCTGTCTTTCAGTATTGATAACATGAACTCCCTGTCTTTTGTCTGCGTGGAGATTAAAATATTGGCCTCCATGAAATTTCCGTTATCATAAAGGTGAACGTACGAGCCCCTGCTGTCAAGTACCGGTGAAACAAGTATGTGCCTGTGCGCCGGTTTATACTTTGTGCTGTATTTTAACACGCAGAATGCGCCCGCGCTGTGTCCCATGAGCCATAGCGGTGTTTGCGGTACGTCAAGCGATGCAATGTATTGATCCAGGTCTGAGATGCAGAGGTCAAGGTCGAACTGGCCGCCTGAAGATGCGTGTCCCCTGGGATTGAACTGTATTGTTGAAATGCCTGCATCATTGAAGTCCTGCACGGGAAGCCTGTACATTGCGGTGCTCCCTGTCATGCAGGGCCACACGACGAGCAGTGCCTTCTGTTTCTCACAGAAGTCCGCTTTTATGTCGATTTTTGTACCGTCAGATGCTGTGAACATG
>CAYTSF010000183.1:0-5280 GCA_964440335.1 uncultured Leptospirales bacterium | reverse complement strand
TTAAACAGAAAATCCGTGCAACCTGTGGCTTCGTGACTTTCTTTTTGGATTGGTCAATCTCCTGTAAGAATGACAGGCCCCTCCTTAGTAACAGCGACTGTATGTTCAAACTGCGCAGCAAGTGATCCATCGGATGTAACAGAGGTCCATCCATCCTCCAGAACTATGAGCTTGTCTGAACCCGCAGTGACAATGGGTTCCACTGTAATGACCATTCCCTCAACCAGCTCCGCGCCCTTCCCTTTTACACCGTAATTGGGAACCACGGGCGGTTCATGGAGGGCGAACCCGACGCCGTGGCCTGTGAAATTCTTTACTATGGAGCAATCCTTTGACTTAACAAAACTCTCCACGGCAGAACCTATGTCACCCACAGTTTTACCGTGGCTAACCTCGGATATTCCTGTCATGAGTGCGCTGAAGGCAATATTCACAAGCCGCCTGGCCTCATCACTGATCTCACCAATACAGAAGGTATAGCATGAATCGGCAAAATAACCGTTAAGGACAGTGCCCGTATCTATCTTGACTATATCGCCGCTTTTTATCCTGATTTTTTTAGAAGGGATGCCGTGGGAGGCGACTTCATTCACCGAGATACAGGATGAAAAGTCATATCCGCGAACAGTTTTAAATGCAGGCCTGGCCCTGTTTTTGAGAATGCGGTCCTCGATTATTGTGTCGATCTCCCAGGTAGAAAGGTTTTCCATATTGATCTGCCCGAGTTCCCGGAACAGCCGGCTGATGATTAATCCGCAATCCCTTATTCTCTTTATATCATCATCGGTCTTCAGCCTGACTATCCGGTTCATTCAGTTAAAATCCCTCATGCCTCTGCTGCAACAGGTTCTGATTCACGAACGGCGTCTTTCTCTTTGCCTTTTACTTCGCCCTGGAGCCCAACGCTGGCCTTGATTTTTTCCTCAATTTCTTTGCACGATGCCGGATTTTCCCTGAGGAACTTCTTGGCGTTTTCACGTCCCTGGCCAATTCGGTCCTCTTTATAGGAATACCATGTCCCGGCCTTGTTGATGATGTCATATTTTACAGCCAGGTCAAGGACTCCACCCTCGCGGGAGATGCCCGTATCGTACATGATATCGAATTCAGCCTGCTTGAAAGGGGGCGCGACCTTGTTCTTTACGACCTTTACGCGCACGCGGCTGCCGATTGAATCGTCGCCGTTTTTAAGGGTCTCGATGCGCCTGATGTCGAGCCGTACTGATGAATAGAACTTCAGGGCATTACCGCCCGTCGTTGTTTCGGGTGAACCGAACATGACGCCTATCTTCATGCGGATCTGGTTAATAAAGATTACGCAGGTGTTGGACTTGGCAATGACACCTGTGAGTTTGCGCAGTGCCTGGCTCATGAGCCTTGCCTGGAGCCCCATGTGCGCATCCCCCATGTCACCGTCGATTTCGGCCTTGGGCACAAGGGCTGCGACCGAGTCTATTACAATAACGTCTATGGCGCCCGAACGTACAAGGGCCTCGGCTATTTCAAGGGCCTCTTCACCGGTGTCGGGTTGGGAGACCAGGAGATCTTCAGTTTTTACTCCAAGTCTGGCCGCGTATGCGGGGTCAAGTGCATGCTCGGCATCTATGAATGCGGCAGTGCCGCCGGTTTTCTGCGCCTCGGCAATTATGTGGAGGGTCATTGTTGTTTTGCCCGATGATTCAGGGCCATAAATCTCCACGACACGCCCCCTGGGAACTCCGCCCACTCCAAGGGCAATGTCCAGTTCCAGTGAACCTGTTGATATTGCAGGAATCTGGGCCTTTGCCGGGTTGTCGCCCAGCCTCATGATCGATCCTTTACCGAACTGTTTCTCTATCTGGAGCATCGCGGCATCAATGGCCTGGTTCTTCATGTTGAGTTCTTTCTGCACTGTCATATTATCTCCTCATATAAATTAATATCTGTTACTGCATATACGAAAAAAAGTTCAGTCCGGTAAAATATTATGTCTTATTAGAACAAAATTTTCACATTACCGGCCGTTTTGCAATAAGATTTTATTGTTTTTTAAGCTACCCGTCACATTTACCCTTTGCTCTCTGCCACAACGGCTGGATCAGCAGCAATGTAAAAATCAACTTAATAAACGTTTAGTATTATATCGATCATTTAGTCAAGAAATTTACTATATTTTTGTGTAGGATTTTATTTTTTTAAGAACAGATCATCGGCTAACAAAAACAGGGCCTGATGTATCTGCCTGTGGTGAAGTAGATGCAGGTAAAACAGAAGCTTAATGCATGCAGAAAAAACAGTACGCAGATGAATTATGGAAGAATATATGAACTTATCAAAGGTTCACACAGAGGCGCAAAGGACGCGAGAAGTACTTACGATAGCCCTATGACTATCAGACTTGTTTCCTTTCCTGTTTTTTTACCGGATATAAGGTGCGGATTCACTTAAACGGGCATACAGGGGGTTTCATGGGATCAACTACGTATTTGCAGGCAGATAGTAATCCATCCACCGGCATAAAGCTGATACTGAGGAAACCGAGGAATCATGAAAGGTCCCCGGCATAAATCAGGCGCACCTTTGTCTCAGGGTACTGGCGCGCAGTGATTGTCTGCTTTTCCATGCAGCTGCTACCTGTCATTTACACTGAAGTGTTATCAGCATCCTGCAGACTTGCTGCGTTTTAACCATTAACCTTCCATGAACTTTTTTCAACCGGAGCGATAACACGGTGGGGCAACCCTTCGCGCGGCTTTGCCATCCAGGGGGCTACCCTGTCGCGCCATACCTTATAGTGCCCGGTCTCCTTGTGCGCTGCTGCGGCTTCATCAGATTCGTACGCTTCGTAGAGCGTGAACTCTGCGGGGTTACTTACTGACTGGAGCACATCGAACCTCAGGTTGCCGGGTTCTTTTACCGAGTTGTTGTGGTTCTCTATTGTTGCTTCAATGAACTCCGCGATGTGCTGTTCATGAACATAAACCCTTACGCATGTTACGATCATATTCATCCTCCATATATATTATGCTGATTTTAAGGTCTGCGGTCAATGATCAATATCAATAATACATAATTCCGCGCTATTAATACGCTTATTGAAAAAAAATCCGGTCGGTTGAAAAAAGTTCACCATGTTTCATCAATAAGTTTTACTATATCTCAGCAGGGGAGCATATTATGGCAAAAATGAAACAGAGATACGAGGGCAATGCAGGAAAAAAAGAGAACAACTGCAGTATGCCTGAAAAATTTTTAATACCGGCATTTTTCATGGATGGAAACAATGACGGGATCGTCAACCGTGCAAGACAATCATGGGTGCTTCTTACTCATGACGAAAAAGATGAATACTTTCGCGAAACAGAATCAATACAGGACACGGGGTTCGAACTATTCATAAGGGAATACCTCATGCTTTCAGGGGTGAAGATTAATTCGATCATTAAACCGGCAGAGCGACTCCCCAACTGAATTCATTTTCCTGACGCACCCTGTATCTGCAGCGATATCCATTTAATACCTCAGCGCAGGTACGGGTAGCCGTCGTTCACTGATGAGGAGATGTCCCAGTCTTTGGTGAAGTCCCAGCCTACAACACTAAATGTTGCGGATTTTTTCATGTTCTCTGTGGATTCACCTGTAACTCCTGTAATTGTACCTGAACCAACACCTGTAGCACCGCATAATGTTGTTTCATTATCATAGAATGAATTTATTATGGTGGCATTATTAGTACCGACAAAACCACCACGCCAGGCTGTTGCTGCCACTTCACCAGTTGCATAACATAACTCGATAGTTGCACTGCTCATAACAAAGCCTGCAAATCCACCCACAGTATCAGAGCCAGTCACTTTCCCTCTCGCATAGCTGTTACTAATCTTGTAAAAATTACTCGAGGTGTTAAAGTGCCCGACAAAACCTCCGAAGTACAGTCCGGAACCTCCATCCTCCATTGAAACATTACCTGTGGCATAGCAATGATCTATCGCACCATTCCAGTTAAATCCGACAAAACCCCCAAAACCTTCTGCGTTGGCTGCGGTTGAGATCACATTGCCTGTTGCGTAACAATTAACAATAGTACCCGATTTAACATAGCCTGCAAATCCACCCACATGCTTTGTGTTACCCCTTACTGTACCTTTCGAAGAGCAGCCGGTTACAACAGTTAAATCATTATCTATATATCCCGCAAATCCGCCGACCCTTTCGACTGCTCCTTCAACATTCCCTGATGAATGACAATCTGTTATTGTTCCTTTCTTCAATTCACCTATGAAACCTCCTGTTGCCTGTACTCCATTCACAGTGGCAGTCGTTGAACAATTTGTCAGCGTACCATCCAGCATTTCTGCAATAAATCCGCCTGTAGTCCAATCCATTCCATGAATGATACCTGATACCGTACAGTTGCTTATTTCTGTTGATCCATTTATTTCAGCTGCTATACCTCCGGTTTGGTACCTTCCTTTTATGTTCACGTTCTCAAGATTAAGATTTTTTATTATTGCATTGTTGATTTTTCCGAAAAATCCCCGGGTATCTACAGCAGGATTATTTATTGTCAGGTTGCTTATAACATGACCGTTGCCATCGAACTTACCGGTGAAAGGACTGACCGATGTGCCAATTGGCACCCACCCTGTACCTGAACTGTAACCGCCCAGGTCAACATCCGACATGAGTATATAGGAACCTGAGAGGTTGTCCCGCACTGCATTGACCTCTTCAGGCAGATATGCAAAGTGTGCAATACCAGCACCTGTTGTTACCTTAAAGGATGATTCGCCGGAAATATAACCTGTTGAATAACAGGCCTTCACTGTCACAGTATATTCAGTTGTTGTACCAAGGCCGTCGATGGTTACTGTATTCTGTCCTTCATTCACTGTCATTCCCTCTGTACCGCCGGGGGACCATGTAACAACCATAGAGGTGTATGCAGGGAACGAGGGTTCCTCCCAGGTGAGCGTTATGCTGTTTGCACCGCTGTTCATGACCGTGAGCTTTATGTTGTCCGGATCGTCCTTTTCGGTATTGGCGCACATGTCGTCGAACCCGCTCCAGCATGAAACGCACAGCACAGCAGACACCACAAGAAGGTGAATCATGATATTCTTTACTGCCGCATTTAATTTTCTCTTCATGATGACTCCATAAATTCAGCCTTAATATTGTTCTGCGGTTGCGGCCTGTTTATGCCGCTCCCGGATATTTTTCATACACATGGTGCAATGCTGCGAAAGAAAATAACCTGTCGCACTCCCCGCTGAAGCAGGGCGTATATGCGCTTCAGCG
>CAYTSF010000182.1:1846-5503 GCA_964440335.1 uncultured Leptospirales bacterium | reverse complement strand
CCCGTACCTATGACGCCGAAGATGCTGGCCACATTTACCAGGTGCGAATCCTGCTTCTGCCTCAGTTCCGGCAGGAAGGACTTTGTCATGTATATTGCCCCCCAGAGGTTTATGTTCATAATCCATTCAAAATCCTTAATTGCGAGCTCCTCAAACTTGCCCCAGAGTGTCACTCCCGCGTTGTTTATGAGTATATCTATACTGCCATGCTTCTTCTTCACATCAGCGGCAAATTTCGTTACCTGTTTGCTGTCGGATATATCAACAACATAAGCGAAGGCCTTTCCGCCATTGCCATTCACTATCTTCACTGTCTCATCAATGTTTTTTTTATCATAATCAGCCGCGATAACAACGCAGCCCTCACGCGACATCTGGAATGCAAGCTCGCGGCCGATGCCCGATGCCGCGCCTGTGATAACAGCAATTTTACCATTGAATGAACCCATATACACCTCTCAGTTGATTTCTGCCATTTGAGTAAAGCCGCAGGCAACAATGTTTATATAGTAATAGATGCCGCAAAAAAAACAAACAAAAAAAAGGACAATCGTCCGTTTTTTAAAGACCTGTTTCTTTCCTGATCTTTTTTTCCGGGTGAAGTTGCGAAGCCCCTGCTGAAAAGCCCCCCTTCAGGCTTAACGAAGGCTTCAAACGCCAGCCTGAAAACAAGTCGAGTATTTATTCCTGAACTTTTTAAAGTAAAAAGCTCTATTACTACCAAGGACGGTCGAAGGCATATAATTTTTCTTTTTTACACAAAAATATATATATAGGAATTATTACTGAAAATTATTATACTTGATTATAACGGTCAATAAGAATGCGGCAGACAGAACAGCCATCATCCCACAGCGAAAAGATCCAGGGAAAGGATACTGAATTTGAAAAAATATTCGGCAATCAGAGCTTTCGCCAGATTGTGGAAAAAATCCAGGACGTGCTTTACGTTAACGATTACCTGGGCAACTTCCTCTACATGAACCCCACGGGCTTCCAGCTGCTCGGATATTCCCCCGAAAAATTTTATGAAATGAATTACCTTGACATCTTCCCCGACAACTACAAACAGCAGGTATTTGACTTTTACAGCAACCAGCTCAAATACGGGCTTGAGAAAACATACCAGGAGATACCCATCAAATGCGAAGACGGGAAGCTCCTGTGGTTCGGCCAGAACGTTACGCGCGTTGAGCTGAACGGGAAAGTGTTCTTCTACGGCCTGGCACGCGACATCACAGACAGGTTGAAAATCGAAGCGGCCCTGAGGGAATCAGAGGAGAAATACCGCACCATACTTGAAAACATGGAGGAGGGGTATTTCGAAGTAAACATGCAGGGCGATTTTATTTTTTTTAACAAGTCGCTGCTTGAACTTTTCAACCGCTTCACCATGAGCGAGTTCACGAATATAAACTACAGAAAGGTCATGGATGACAAAAATGCCTCCTATGTTTTCAATGAATTCAACGAAGTCTATAACACCGGCAAGCCGAGGGAGATCCGGTTTACAGTAGTAAACAGGAACAGCGAACAGCGCAGGTTCGAAACAACCACAAGCCCCATCCGGGACCATGGCGGAAAAATTACAGGGTTCTGCGGCATCGCCAGGGACATCACAGAGAAGGAAAAGACACTTGAAGACCTCAGGCAGAGCCTCTTAGATATTGAACTCAGCGAGAGAAAATACAGGCTGATCGCCGAAAACTCCACTGACATTATCTGGGTACTGGACCGGAAGACTTTAAAATTTACATACGTGAGCCCGGCCGTAGAAAAAATCAGGGGCTACACGGTAGATGAGGCCATGGCTGAAAACCTGGACACGGTTTTCCCGCAGGATGAACTGTCCAGGATACTCTCAATTTTTTCCGAAGAGATTGAGAAGGAAAAAACCGGTTCATACGATCCTGACCGCCAGCTCACATTTGAGACAAGGGAGCTTAAAAAAAACGGCCATGAATTCTGGGTGGAGGTTACAGCCAGGTTTCTCCGCGATGAAAACGGCCAAGTGATAGCTGCCCAGGGCTCAACAAGGGACATCTCGCACCGCAAACAGGTCGAACAGGAGAGGGATAAGTTCGCCGACGCACTGACCGCCGCAAGGCTTGTGCAGCAGGAGATCCTGCCGCAAAAATCCCCTGCATCTGATATAGTCGAGATCGCTTTCCGTTACCTGCCGCTGGAACAGGTGGGCGGAGATTATTTTACCTTCGTCGATTACAAGGAGCATGACAGCATAGGTGTATTCATCGGAGACGTTTCAGGCCACGGGGTCCCGGCTGCGCTCTACACCATGACCGTGAAGGCAGTAACCGACAGGCTATTCCGCAAATACAACCTGAACCCGCCGCGCTTTCTCGAGGAGCTTAACAAGGAGATGCACCAGGCCATGTCCAAACATTTTCTCACCGGAATATACGGGTTCTTTTCATACGGCGATCTTGTTGACACCGTAAACTTCCATTTTTCCAAAGGGGGTCACCCCTACCCCGCCTACTACAACAGCGTGCAGAAAAGCTCGGAATACCTCGAATCAAAGGGCCGTGCCATGGGCTTCTTTGATGATGAAAAATACGAGGGCAGGAACGTGACACTGAACAGGGGTGACAGGATTTACCTTTACACAGACGGGCTTTTTGAGGTAACTGACATGAGTAACCGGATATTCGGGCTTGAACGTTTTTTAAACACAATCAACGAGGCAAATACGCAAATAACATCCCTTGATGAAACTCTGGACTTTATTGTAAAAGCAGTTACCGATTTTAACCCCCTTTACGAGCAGGAGGATGATATGGTAATAATCGGAATTGAGATCAGGTAGAACTTTCTTTTAAAAACAATCAACCGGCATCCCTGCCCTCTGCAAGTTCACTTATCTTTTTGTACGCCTCTCCATCCTCTCTCCATGCGTAGCATGAGTTCTTCAGGTAGTCCCTCATGCCGGAACTCTTCTTTGCCCGGTCTTTGTTCTCTTCGGTTTTTTTCTGGTACATCACAGCCATGTATCCCTGGACTATGGCCGAACCCGCAGCTGTCATGAGCGTCACAAGGTGTGTGCATCCTTTTGTCCCGCCGCAGAGGCTGCGCACATTGGCCGAAAATCCCCTGGTCACCGAAAGGCCGATGAGCGGCGCAAGGCTCTCTGTCACATGGTTACAATCCGCGCGCGGAACAGTATTCATGATTACTTCTATCTCCTCGATCACAAGGGAGGGGGTCTTTATGAGCAGAACAACCTCCATGTCGTGAAGTGTACCTGCCTCTACCCTGTCGCCCGTGAGCTTGAAGTAGTCCCTGAGCCTTACGTCTGTGAGCACAGCCCTTGTAACTATATGTTTATCGCCTGCGCTGTAAGTCGAAAAGTTCATTGCCCGTGTATGTGCGGAGTCGCCCGCCAGTTCCATTATCCTGCTCATTTATGCACTCCCCGGTTATGTGTCATGCGCTGAGAGACCTGTCCCTGCCTGTTTCCTTTGCACGGTAGAGTGCCTGGTCTGACTTCTCTTTCAGTTCCTCGGCACTTGAAGCTGTATCAGGCAGAGTGGCGAAACCCATACTGCACGTGAGCCTTATCTCCGGGTGTTTCCCGAACCTCATTTCGCGCATCGCAGCGTTGAGCGCATCGCACTTGGCCTGGGCCTGGCTGACTCC
>CAYTSF010000182.1:0-1746 GCA_964440335.1 uncultured Leptospirales bacterium | reverse complement strand
GCTGCACCTATACTCATTGAAAGAAAAACATCTTTGCTTTTTGTGGCCGATGATATATCGAGTGTGTTGAACATCTTCATAATTGCCATGGCCTCGGTGTGAACATGTTCGCGGCTGCGACCCGGGAGTATGACCCCCAGCTCGTTGCCCATGTAACGTAAAACCGTGCCCCTCTCTGCCATGAACCTGTTGAGAGCTCCGGCCATGAGTATGAGCGTATCATCCCCGGCCTCGTGGCCGAAGTTGTCATTTATGAACTTGAAGTTATCGGGCTTCATGAGGAGCAGCCCTACAGGTTCAGACCTGCTTCCGAGCAGCGTGGGGAGCGTCTCCTCCAGGTATGTCTTGTTGTAAAGGCCCGTGAGCTTGTCGCCGTAGACCTGGCGCTTCAGCTCCTGCACAAGGGCGGAGTTGTCGCGGACCAGCACGTTGGCCTTTCTCAGCCTGCATGAAAAAACTTTAAGAAATTCGTACAGCATCCCGGCTGCGACCTCAGGGTGCCTCTCCAGGGCTTCGGAAAAACTTGCCCCCTCTCCGGGTATGCGAAGAAAGGTCGTATCGGTTACAGCCTTTGCTGTGGCGTTAAACTTTGCCGTGGTGAAGAACTCAAGTTCGCCGAGTATGTCGCCTTCAACCAGCTCGGCTATTACCGTTGCCTCGCTGCCCGTGCCGTTTTTTATAATCTGCACATTGCCTGCCGTGATGATGTAAAGCACCCCCCCGCGCTCACCCTCGGCAAAGATCAGTTCACCTGCGTTCACCCGGTTGAACTCGGAATACCCGGCAATGAGGTCAAGTTCAGTCTCTCCCAGTGATGAAAATATTTCTGCCTTCTTCAACCAGTCTTTTTTATTATCCTGTGTCATATTACCTGTCAAACCTGTAAAATTATCCGGATACTGCTAATAGTAAAATTTAACCACGCGTTGTGCGCCCATTGAAACCATTTAAAACCGCTTTTAACTCCGGATGCATTACAATTAAATAAACCTGATGATATTTCAAGCATAAAAAAATAAGTTTACCGGCGCAGATTTAACAAAATTTGAAACTACCGGAACGTTTTTTAAATTTTGCCCGTTTTTTTATTATTATTAAAATATCCGGATTTGAGTTGAGGGCCCAATTCATGAATAATGAAACAAAATTCGCGCCTGCCAAAAGGTCGGACGCAACTGAAATAATAAATGATTACGATTTGCTAAACTCGCTTGAGTACCTGGGGAGCATTTTCGGTTCAGTTTCGGGTATGGCGGCTATACTGAACAGCAACAGGCAGGTAGTTTATGCCAACGGGGAATTTCTTGCCGCGTCAGGCATGAAGGCCATTGATGAACTGCTGGGCAGCAGGCCCGGAGAGGCTGTATCGTGCATCCATGCTGACAGGGAGCCCGGCGGATGCGGCACAGCCGAGGCATGCAGGTACTGCGGCGCTGTCAATGCCGTACTCGAAAGCCAGGCAACAGGGAAAAAAGCGGCAAGGGAGTCAAGGATAACAATAGATTCCGGCGGTACAACCCGGAGCCTTGACCTGCTCATCACCGCATTACCTTTCAGTTACAGGGCGAAAAAATATACCATAGTTACAATGCAGGACATGAGCAGCGAAAAGAGAAGGGCCGGCCTTGAGCGGATTTTTTTCCATGACACCCTTGACCTTGCATCGGGCATCAACGGCGCGCTCCAGGTCATCTCTGAAATGGAGGACAAGAACTGCGGCAGCGACCTTATCAACGCATCGGAAAA
>CAYTSF010000181.1:0-5532 GCA_964440335.1 uncultured Leptospirales bacterium | reverse complement strand
CCGCGATCGATAAAATCAAACATGAGTTCGGTCTGAATGCTGACATTCTCAGATATCTGTTTGTAAAACTCGACAAGAAAACAGCGTAAACGGGGCTACCTGATATGGCAGGAGACCTGAACAGAACTATACTCATCGGAAGGCTCACTCGTGACCCGGAACTGAGGTACACACCCGCAGGCGCGGCCGTGGCAAGTTTCACTGTTGCAAACAACAGGACTTATACCGTTTCCGGAGAGAAGAAGGAGCAGGTATCCTATTTTGACTGCGTGGCATGGTCAAAGATGGGAGAGATCATAACCGAATACTGTAAAAAAGGGCACAGGATCGCCATCGAGGGGCGCCTTCAGCAGAGGAGCTGGGACGACCAGGATGGCAAAAAGCGTTCCAAGGTCGAGGTTGTTGTTGAGAACTTCCAGTTTCTCACAGCCAAGGGACAGGGCGGAGAGGACTACTCGCACAGCGCGCCTTCGAACACGCAGCCGCACAGCGGCGACGCGGCAGGGGGCCAGTACGAAGACAATCCCTTCTCTGACGACGATATCCCTTTTTAGCAGCTGATTAAAACATTTATTTACGGAGATAACAATGTCTGAAGAAATAAAAAATACTGAAAGCCCTGCGGCAGAACCAGTTGCCCAGGAAACTGAAGCGCCTGAAAGAAAACCGTATGTTGCACGCGAAGAGTCTTTCACAGAAAAACCCGCGTTCCAGAGGAACACAAGGTTCAAGCGTAAAGTGTGCAGGTTCTGCCACGACAAGAACGCAGTCATCGACTACAAGGATGTACGTCTTGTTGAGCAGTTCATTACAGACAGGGGCAAAATCCTTCCCAGGCGTGTTACAGGCACATGCGCCAAACACCAGAGGGGCGTTGCACAGGCAATCAAAAGGGCCAGGATTATTGCGCTTATTCCTTTCGTTGAAAAGTAATCTTGGGACTGATTTTTTTCATATTTTGCGTAGTGCTTGTACTCTGTTCAACCCTGGCCTTTTACAGGTTCGGGTGGTGGACTCTGACAGTACTTGTACCTCTTGCGCTTCTTCCGTTCGTGAGGGCGGAACTTGCGGGTGACCTTTCGGTTTACGTGGCACCCCTGGTTTTCGGAATTACCGGGGGTTACTGTTTCAGAAAGGGACTGGGGCTCGATTTTTATCTTACTGTTTCGGCCATTGCCTTTACGGTTCTCTTCACCGCGGATTACCTTGCGCTGAAGAATTTTAAGGGCTACGACATGGTAAAGATTTCCCTGGATGAAATGGTCCTTACGCTGGAGAACTCAAAGCAGGGCATTGACCAGCTGGGCGTACAGTACCATACACCGAAAGAGGAGATCGACAAAATAAAATCCGACCTGAACGCTTTCATCGCGACCATGCAGGACAGGAAATGGGTGCAGATGGCAAGGGACCTGATCCCGTTCTCGGCTTTTCTCCTTGCCGCTGCGATTGCCGGAACAAGTTTTCTTCTGATGATGAAGGTCACCATGAAGAAGGTTTCGGCCGATGTCAAGGCCCTGCAGTATTTCAGGGTACACGATTTTTTTATTTTCGCGCTAATAGCCGGGATTGCCGGCCTGCTGCTTTTAAAGCAGGAATCGAACCCGGTCTTATATACTGTTTCACTGAACATAGCCCTTATCACGGCCATGCTCTATACGATCCAGGCTCTGGGCATAGTGAAGTTTTTCTTCATGGCAAAGGGGATACCGGTTTTTATTATTCCCCTGCTGCTGCTGATCTTCACTGTTATCAGTCCCGGTTCAATAGTTTTTATCACGATTTTTTTTACGGGCTTCGGCTCTCTTGATCTCTGGGCTGACTTCAGGAAGCTGGGCTCCAATATTATGAATAACAAGGAGTAAACAATGAAAGTTATACTTCAGAAAGATGTTCCGGCACTCGGTGATGCCGGTGATATAAAAGAAGTGGCCGAGGGTTACGCGAGGAATTACCTTCTCCCGAACAAGCTCGTCATCATAGCCAATGAATCGAGCAAAAAAGCGGCAGAGCACCAGAAGAAGCTCATCAAGATTAAAAAAGAGAAAAGGAAAAAGGCCAGCGAGGGCATCGCAGGAAGCATTGCAGGCCTTGAACTTACAATCCCCGCGCAGGTCGGTGAAGAGGGAAAACTCTTCGGCTCCATTACTTCAATGGACATCGCGAAGGAACTCAAAGAAAAGGGCTTCACTGTTGACAAGCGCAAGATACAGCTCGATTCACCAATCAAGCAGGAGGGGGAATACTCTGTCAGCATCAAGCTTGATGAAGGAATCAGCGTAGCAGTAAAAGTGGTTGTTACCAAGGAGTAAATAATGGCTGACAGGCTTCCCCCACAGGACGTTGACACTGAAGTCGCATGTATCTCTTCCGCCCTGTTAAGCAGGGAAGCCCTGCTCAGAGTCACAGAGATCCTCCAGCCGGAGGATTTTTATCTTGAGAAGCACAGGCTTGTGTTCGAATCGATTGCCGAGCTTGAACGCAAGTCGCTTCCCATTGACCTCACCACCCTGCGTCAGCGCCTCATCGACAGGAACATCCTGGACAGGATCGGCGGTAACGCAGCGCTCGCAGAGATATACCAGTCAGCATCAACTTCCGCCAACGCAGAGGTATACGCCAAACGCATAAAGGAGATGAGCCTCCGCCGCAAGCTTATAAACGTGGCGGAGGTATCGATCGAAAAATGCTACAACCGCGTTCTCCCTACAGATGAGATCATGGACGAAGTTGAACGGGACATCTTCAAGGTTACCGAACAGCGCATTACCTCAGACTACGAACAGATCGATTCCATTATGACCAGGACCATGGGCGAAATCGACACATGGTTCAGGACCAAAAAAACCGTCACAGGTACACCCAGCGGATTCACGGAACTCGACGAGATGCTCACCGGTTTCCATGGGTCCGAGCTGCTCATTGTCGCTGCGCGCCCCGGTATGGGCAAGACCGCGTTCGCGCTGAACATAATAACCCATGCGGCGCTGAAGGCGCGGGAGGGCGTGCTCTTCTTCTCGCTGGAGATGCCCGCGACACAGCTGGGACTGAGGATGCTCTGCATCGAGTCCCTGGTCGATTCGCAGAAGGTGCGTACCGGCCACATTGACCCCGACGACATGAAGAAGATATGGAACGCCTCGGCCAAACTGTCAAAGGCGCCAATATTCATCGACGACACGCCATCGGTCAACATACTTGAAATCCGGGCCAAGGCGCGCCGCCTTGC
Organism: uncultured Leptospirales bacterium; assembly: GCA_964440335.1. Taxonomy (GTDB): domain Bacteria; phylum Spirochaetota; class UBA4802; order UBA4802; family UBA5550; genus JAAYBQ01. Next base: position 2,303 of record CAYTSF010000181.1, on the reverse strand, counting down.
ACAGAAGGTGCCCCTTGGCATGATCGTCATAGATTACCTGCAGCTTGTATCGAGCCTGTCGCGCGTTGAGAGGCACCTCCAGATTGCCGAGATATCCAGGCTCCTGAAGCAGCTTGCCAGGGAACTGAACATCCCTGTAATCGCACTTTCCCAGCTCTCGCGTGCTGTCGAGACGCGAACAGACCAGGTACCCACACTGGCTGACCTGCGCGAATCGGGCGCCATTGAACAGGACGCCGACGTTGTCATGTTCATCTACCGCGAGGAGAAGGTGAAGAAAGATACCGAGAAAAAAGGGATAGCAAAAATTATTGTAGCCAAGCAGAGAAACGGCCCCATCGGCGACGTTGAACTGAGGTTCTGGGGCAAGTACACCAAGTTCGGCAACCTTGACCATACGCATTCATATGAGGAGACCAGCCCTGCCCATGAGTACGAATAGGAACGAAAGTATGCCGGTCCTCTTCTTCGAGTCACTGGGCGCGCATTTCATTTTCTTCAAGGACACGGTAAGGTGGACCTTCAGGCCGCCGTTCGACTGGGATAACTTCATCCGGCAGATGCTCGAGATAGGCTACAGGTCGATCCCGGTAACTTCAATCACGCTCTTCTTTACGGGGATGGTCATGGCGCTGCAGATCGGCAAGGCCATGGACGCCCTCATGTCAGGATCATCAATTTTTATTGGAGCTGCTGTCACCATATCGATGTTCAGGGAGCTCTGCCCCGTTCTGACCGGTCTCCTCCTTGCCGGCCGGGTAGGTTCGGCCATTGCAGCGGAGATAGGCACCATGAAGGTGACAGAGCAGATTGACGCGCTGCGCACCCTTTCAGCTGACCCTGTACAGTACCTGTCGGTTCCCCGCTTCCTTGCATGTATGGTCATGACCCCGGCGCTCACTGTAATCACCGATGTCGTTGGCGTGGCCGGTGGTGCTGTTGTCGCTTTCTTCTCGCTGGGGATTACGCCCGACATGTACATTGAAAATATTCTGCGCACAATAAAACTTGCGGATTTTCTTTCGGGCTTCCTGAAGTCTTTCTTTTTCGGCGCTGAAATCGCTATCATCTCATGCCTGAGCGGGTTCAGGACAAGCGGCGGGGCAGAGGGCGTGGGCAAGGCAACTATCCAGGCTGTTGTGAGGTCGTCTATGGTGATACTTATTTCGGACTACTTTTTAACGTATATGCTGCAGATGGTGAATCTGTAGGGATCACTACTTCCCCCCTTCCCCCGGAGGGGGCGTGTAATTGGAAACAAATAGTGATTCAAGAAACAAGGATGTAAATTTTTATTTTTCAACTGGTAAAGGATTTCAAAATAATATTGTAACTCCTTTTAAAAGGATTAAAGAATATTTATCATTTGAGTAATTCTGGAAACGTGCCCCGTATGGGGAAGAGGAAGCTGGAAAATGCCGGCATAGAATTGTCTTTAATTAAATCACTAATGTTTCCAACAATTCGGAAAGCATTAAAACTGAATCGTAAACGTCTCATATGCAAACAACATTCATTAAACTCGTAACCCTCCGGGAAACCGGGGGATTGACAAAGACATATAATTTTTCAAGGTACAATAAATGAGCAAGGCTAAACCATCAGCATTCATGAAAAAGATCGAAGCATCCGGCGCGGGCAAGGATGTGCTCAGGGCATTTGCTGAAGTTGACAGGTCACTCTTCTTCGATCCTTTTTTTAAGGATAAAATTGATGATACTGCGCCAATACCTATCGGCAGCGGAGAGATGAGCGATGACGCACTTATGCTGGCCAGGATGATCAGCATTTTGTCGCCCGCAAAAAAATGGAACCTCCTCGAGATTGGTACAGGTTCAGGATACTCGACCGCGGTGCTCTCAACCATGGTCAACAGGATTGTTACTATTGAATTTCATGAATCCCTTGCAAGGAGCGCAAAGACCAGGCTCCTGGACAACGGATACTTCAACATAAAATTCCTTGCAGGCGACTGCGCCGAGCTCGATGACACCGCCGGTTCATTCGACGCCGCGATCATACACGGCGGTTGCACTCACAGCCCATACGCCGTGCTGAACCTGATAAAGAAAAACGGCGCCGCCATATTCCCCATGGGCCCCATGAACCTGAAGCAGCTTACATTCTACAGGAACATCCCTCTGAAGGAGAACGGCAACCCCTTCACAAGGTACAAATTTTTTGAAACATGCGAATTCGCGTCACTCAGGGGGCAGTACGGCGCGTCGAACCCCGAGATCGGCATAATCGTCAGCCCTGAATAGGAGGCATAAAATGATAATTGAACAGGTACTTGTAACAGG
>CAYTSF010000180.1:1552-5577 GCA_964440335.1 uncultured Leptospirales bacterium | reverse complement strand
ACAGACAGAGCAGGTATTTGTAAACAGGGAATTACTTTTTTGCTTCCGATGCTTCTGCACGGCTATATCCTGTTCAGTGCATGTAAGTAAAAGTATATCCCAATAACCGGGAGTGGTTCATTTCAGCGGGCGCGGGGTTCACTGGGGACTTTAAGTGTTTAAAACGATGAGTCTCCACTATGAGAAAATCAGTTCCTGCCGAAAAAAAGCCCGGGGCATGTTGCCGGAATCATGATGGTACGGAGAGAGCATGATTTCATCATAATCTAAAATCCGGTGTAGCCCCGGGGCAGAAGGAAATACAGATACCGTTTAAAATTTGTAGTGGTTCTACAAAAACATTTACATCAGCAGCCTGCGCACCGCTGGTTTCCAGATATCGGGTGACCACACCGAGAAATACTGAACCCTTCTGCGCAGTCTGTTAGGCGGTCTGTTCAGGAGCCTTTCCATGTCATTGAATATTTCCCGGCAGTCAGCAGTGAGTATTATCTTTCCGTGCGCCGGTATAATTGTTTCGCATCCCAGTTGACCCATTCTGAGGTATGAATCCTTCATCCTCTGTTTAAAAATAACCGGAAGCGGCAGGTTGAATTTTTCTTTCACCTCAACAATGCTGTCGCCGCAGTAGAGGATTTTTCTCCCTTCATGAAATATGGCCATGTCGTGGGCAGTGTGACCGGGCGTGTATATGACTTTCCAGTCGCCGAAAAAGGGCAGGGGCTCTCCGTCCTCCATGAGGTAATCGGGCCTTGTTATGCGCTGGCTGAAGACCCGCCTGATCTTTGTTTTGCGGCGCATTGCAACAATCTGTGCCATAATGCAGTCCAGCTTGTGCTGCAGCCAGCCTGTGGGCCCGGAGTACCACTTGTCTATGTTTTTGTAAGCGGCGATTTTTGTCCCGTATTTTTTACGCAGCAGCGGGGCGCAGCCTGAATGGTCGGGGTGCATGTGGCTTACGACGGCAAGTTTTATATCGGATACGGGGCGGTTGAGCGTCACCATGCAGAAGTATTCAATCACTTCAAGGTCTGCCGGGGACGCGCCATCCATAAGCAGCAGTCCATGGCTGTATTCTGCCAGGTAGAGAGTGTTTATGTAACCGTTGATTGAATGAATTTTCATGTGTATCCTTCAATAAACAATATTTTTAATATTGAACAGTGTTTAATTTAGTAAAAGTAGTTTAAAAAGTCAAATATTATTTAAACAATATCAATAAAATCCGTTAATTTATTTTCATTACAGGAAGTGCGGCTGCTTTTGATCTGTTTGCGAATGCAGGTCTCAGGAGATATATAAAAATTCACTAAAATTGCAGGATTATGCAGGATTTGATCCTTACCCGGCGAATGTTACAAACCGGTTAAACTGTCATGTTAAGCAGAAGAATTACTTGACAATCCTGCTGCTTAAATGACATTTGCAACACATTTGTAATTTCCGGTATTATGTGTTTTTCCGTCGCGGAGATTAAGATTCATTCAAATTTGATCATGTTTATTTTTGTTTTGCTTTAAAAAAGTATGCATATTTAGGTATTTAAGTTCCTGAATAATGTTTATGAACCATAGAGCCGGTTTTTATCCCGGATATAACAAGAGGTTTTTTGAAGGTCTCTGGCTGTAAGATATTGCTGGTATTCGTGCTTGGTATCTGCGGGGCAGGCTGTGGCCGGGAAGCCTCGGGCATCAGCAGGACGCTGCTTGGCACAGTAGTAACTATCACCCTTTCGGCGGATAATGTTCACACTGAGTTGCTGTACAGTGCGGCCTTCAGTGAAATCGAAAAGGTACAGAAGGAATTCAGTATCTATGAACGGGAGAGTGAGCTTTCGATCATTAACCGGGAAGCTGCGGAAAGACCTGTAAAGACAGGTGGTGAGCTCTTCTGGCTCATTGAACGATCTCTTGAAGTTTCAGAAAAAACATGCGGCGCATTTGATATAACATGGGCATCGGCAGGGAGGCTTTGGGATTTTTCCGATCCGCAAAAGTTTACCCCGCCTGATAACGCGAAGGTTAAAAGCTTTCTGCCGCTCATATCATATAAAAATGTCAGGCTCGACAGCAGATGCCTTACGGTCCGTTTTTTAAAGAGCGGTACAAAGATCGGGCTTGGCGGCATTGCCAAGGGTTACGCTGTGGGAAGGGCTGTTGCCGCGCTTCGCGGCATGAATGTGAAGGGCGCCATTGTTGCATGCGCCGGTGATATTCAGGTCATCGGCAGCAATGATGGGAAGCCCTGGAGGGCGGGTATACGGGACCCCAGGGGAACTTCGGTGATCGGCGCTTTTAACATGCATGACGGCGAAGCGGTGTCTACGAGCGGTGATTACGAAAGGTTCAGGACGGTAAATGGTAAAAGGTATCACCATATAATTGATCCTGCGACCGGGTACCCGGCAGATTCAGGGCTGATATCGGTGTCGGTGTTCAGCAATGATCCGGTTATGTGTGACGCATATTCCACGGCATTTTTTGTGAGCGGCCTTGAAAAAACAAAGGTTATATTGAAGGATATGAATGGTCTCTCTGTAGTAATGGTCACATCTGACATGAAGGTCTATGTTTCGGAGAGCCTCAGGGAACGCATAACGTTCAGGGATGACCTGGAAGTGATTTATTTTTAAATGAAAAGATGATAAAGTATTTAAATATTTCAGGAAACATTTAAATACTTTTTTGTTCAAAATGTACACCTACCCATCCGTCGCAACAGCGCCACCTTCCCCGTGAATAGGGAGGGATTGAGGCGGATACTCTTCCACGTCTCATCACGGGGAGGATGCCCGTCAGGGCAGAAGGGGCAGGGCGGGAGGAATACATGAAAAAAGGAAAAGATTATGCATAACGATATTATACCACAGGATGATGTTCAGCTTGGATTTATTATGAAGCTTGAAGGTGACCTCGCGAAGGTCCGTGTTGCACCTAATGCGGACTGCGACAACTGCGGTGCATGCGACATTAAGCATATGGAAATAGTCGCATATAACGCGGTGAAGGCTACTCCCGGCCAGAAGGTAAGGTTTACCATGATAAAGGACAACATGGTGACAATATCTTTCATGATATTCGTTTTACCCATGCTCTCGCTCTTTGCCGGGCTCTATGCAGGCTCCCTGGCCGCGTCATTGTTCAGGTTGAATGAAACAGCTTTAACTGCTGCCGGCGGAATTCTGTTTCTCATGATTGCAATTGTTATCATTTATAAGTATGATAAAAAGTATAAAAGCAACAAGTCAAACTTTCCTCAAATTATAGAAGTGATTAATTAAATGAGGTATCTATGCTGAGAAGGATAAAAGGCGGAGTCCATCCGCACGATGAGAAAAAAAGTACAGAGGACAGGGCCATAGAGACCATTGCAGTCCCTAAAAAGCTTTTTGTTCCCGTACACCAGCACATTGGCCAGCCCTCGGTTCCTGTGGTGAAGGCCGGGGACGAGGTGAAAAAGGGGCAGCTCATTGCTGAATCCGCCGATGGAAGGGGCACACCGGTGCACAGCCCCACGTCTGGCAAGGTCACTGAGACAGGTAATTATCCCCATCCCTTTTACGGCAAGTCGCAGTGTATCGTCATTGAATCTGACGGACTTGACCAGTGGCAGGATGGGCTCCTTTTGCAGAGGAACTGGGAAACCCTCTCTGCCGCTGAAATGATCGACATCGTTTTCAAAAACGGCATTGTGGGCATGGGAGGTGCCGCTTTCCCCACGCACATAAAACTCCAGCCGCCCAAAGACAAAAAAGTAGACACCCTGATCGTCAACGGCGCGGAGTGCGAACCTTTCCTCACGTCTGACTACAGGACAATGATCGAGTACCCTGACGATGTGGTTAAGGGTACCCTCATTGTTATGAAGATCATGGGAATTGAAAAATGCTACATAGGCATCGAGGACAACAAGCCTAAGGCCATTGCTGTCATGAAAGAGAAATGCAGGGGCACGAAGATCGAGGTCGTTGAGCTGAAGACCAGGTACCCGCAGGGTGCTGAGAAGATGATGATCAAGGCCATCAC
>CAYTSF010000180.1:0-1452 GCA_964440335.1 uncultured Leptospirales bacterium | reverse complement strand
GGGCCCATGATGGGGATGGCGCAGGTAAGCATGGACGCTGTCGTGATCAAGGCAACATCGGGCATCATCTCAATAGCCGAGAAGGATGTTGACATAAAAGAGGAGAGGGCATGTATCAGGTGCGGCCGCTGCGTGCAGGCATGCACCATGAGGCTGCTGCCAAGCGTGCTCAGCATCCTGAGCGAGAAGGGGCAGCACCAGACAGCGCAGACCGATTACAACCTCATGGACTGCGTCGAGTGCGGCTGCTGCTACTACGTGTGTCCGTCAAGAAGAAACATAGTTCATTATATAAGACAGTCCAAGGCCAAGAACGCCATGGTAAGGAACGCAATTAAAACAGGGAGTAAATGATGGAGCCTAAAGAAACTACAGCCAACATCCAGCAACCGGAAAAACTGGTAATTACCTCCTCTCCCCATGTTCACGACACCGAGAGTGTTGCCAAGATCATGTGGATAGTCAATCTCACCCTGCTTCCGGCTGCCATATTTTCAGTAATAAATTTCGGTCTGCCTGCACTGGTCACAATGCTTCTGTGTATTGCCGGATCAGCCGCGTGCGAGGCAGCCATCCAGTACTGGCGAAAAAAAGAGATTACAGTAAGTGACGGCAGCGCGGTGCTCACGGGGCTTCTGCTTGCGATGTGCCTGCCGGCAGGCATCGCATGGTATGTTCCCCTCGTTGCGTCAGTTGCTGCAATCGGCATCGCGAAGCATACGATGGGAGGACTGGGGCATAACGTTTTCAACCCGGCACACATAGGCAGGGCCTTTGTCATGGCCAGCTACCCTGTTGCAATGACAACATGGGCTCTAAGCCGCCTGGGCAGCAATGCAGACTTTGGTTCTGCGGTGAATAAAATCGCAAGCTTTGATGTGGTGACAGGGGCCACGCCTCTTGGCATCCTGAAACAGCAGGGATACCAGGCGCTGGTCGATTCATTCGGCGGCACCACTGCAATGTACAAGGCGCTTCTCATTGGAAACAGGGGCGGAAGCCTGGGTGAAACATCAGCAATACTGCTCATCCTTGGCGGGCTTGTCCTCGTCATAAAAAAGTACATCAAGTGGCAGGTGCCTGTTGTAATGATCGGTACCGTTGGAATCCTGGCATGGATATTCGGCGGCAGGGTAAACGGGCAGATGCAGTTTTTTACCGGTGACCCTGTGCTTCACATGCTCTCAGGCGGTCTTATCATCGGCGCGTTCTTCATGGCAACAGACATGGTTACCACTCCCATTACTACGAAGGGGCAGATACTTTTCGCCGTCGGTTGCGGTGTTATCACTGTGCTTATAAGGCTCTACGGCGGTTATCCTGAAGGAGTGTGTTATTCGATCCTTCTTATGAATGCTGTGACACCGCTCATTGACAGGTATATATTCCCGGCTAAATTCGGTTCGCTCCCAGAACCTGTGATAAGGAGTTAGAGATGTCCCATACAGATCA
>CAYTSF010000179.1:0-5635 GCA_964440335.1 uncultured Leptospirales bacterium | reverse complement strand
TAACTTATTTCTGGTAAAAACTGTTCTATTACACCCGCCGCCTCCGGCGGCGGGTATATATAATTCATAATTTTACTCTGAAAAGTATATTCAGGAATTATTACTGCTGATCACCGGCGCTGTATTTGCCAAAAGTAAAGCGGTTAAGACTGAGCTGAAGGAATTCGGTTTCAGCATAGACCTTCCATCTGACTGGAAGATAAACATGGAATATTTTGCTGATACAGGAGAGATATGGGTAACGATCCCTGCTGCCGGAGAGGAGTATCTCTCATGTTCATTCAGGCCGATCAAGGGTGATTACGACAAGGCAAAGGCTGATATTCCCGCATTTTCCCGTACAGAGAATTTTGCTGACTTTGATTCAATGTACGGTGCTGATAACCTGAAGATCAAGGTAATGAAGAAGGGCAAATGCAGCAAGGTTAACGGCATAGAGGTTTGCGTTGCAGAGTTTAAGTATGACTACCAGGCAAGCCCGAACCAGCATACATACTATGCTATATTTAAAACCGGAAAGGGTGCATACCAGGCATTTTTTTCTGGCGATGCGAAGATATACAAGAAAAATGTTGAGTGCTTTAAAAAGGCCATGGCTTCAATAAAGCTTCTTTAACAGGGTGGTTTGCCGTGTAACATTTCGATGTAAGTATATGCGGGGCGGTGATGCGGCCCCGCGACCCTCTTCAGGCCGGGAAGAGCTGTGTGTATACTATCACCCGGCATGACATTAAGGCTGTGGTGAAAAAAGTCCTTATCCTGATTGCCTGGAAAATTCTGCGTTTGCCAGATTGATTTATTCTCATCGGATATTCTTGACAAGGTATGGATGGATGATATGTTCAGCATGCCGTTTATGCCGCAGAGAGTATGTTCAGGACTGGTTCTATCATGATACAGAAAATCAATGACAGGGTTTCGATCTATTTTACCGACGAAGGATTCGGCAGGTCCAACTCCGTGCTTGTTGATGATGATGTGCGCGTCATGATAGACAGCGGAGCCGGGGAGATAACACAGCAGGCCAGGCCTGATGATGTTGACATACTGTTGAACTCCCACTGCCACATTGACCACGTATGGGACAATGACCTTTTTAATAGCGCGCGCATACTCACACATCCCCTTGAACTTGAAAACTTCAGGGACCATAAAAAGATCGCGTCGCTGGAAAGCTGGGGAAAGTACATGGACGATGACCCTGAAAAGTACGCCCATCTCATTGTCTCAATGAAACAGTCGTTTACCGGCGAGTGGCGCGTTGACGGGACCATTGATGAAGGTGACCTTATTGACGCGGGACATACGAAGATTGAGGTGATGCATCTGCCCGGGCATACCTCGGGGCACCTGGCGTTCTTTTTTCCTGAAGAGGGGCTTCTCTTCTGCGGCGACATCTGCCTTACAAAGGTTGGCCCCTGGTACGGCGATGCTGATACGCCGGTGGAGAGTTTCGTTTCTTCCATAGACAGGATCATTGGCATGAAACCGGACATGGTTGTTTCCGGACACAACAAGTCAGTGCTTGCAGGCGGTATAGCTGAGGCCTTCGCTGAGTACAGGGACAGGATCTTTCAGCGCGATGAAAGGGTGCTCTCGGCAGTCAGGGAAAGGCCTTCAACTATCGATGAACTTGCGTCAAAGATGCTGATCTATCCCGCGCATCCAACTGTGTTTGTCCTCTACTGGGAAAAAGCCATGATAGCCAAACACCTGGCCGGGTTTATTCAGAAGGGGCTTGTTGCTGTTGATGAAGCGGGAACTTTTTATTTAACATAAACATGCCCGGATCATTTTATATGCTGTAGTCCGGGTTGCAGCATGCACCCTTTTTCTCTCTGTACTTCTTCACAAGATCCTCCAGTGTAAATGTATCGAGAAAATTCAACAGGAGTGAACTCATCTCGTTCCATATCTCCCTGGTCACGCATTCAGTTGACCTGCCGCAGATGTCCGGTGTTCCTACGCAGTCCACAAGCCCCAGGTCACCCTCGAGCGGTTCAATGATATCGCGGAGTTTTATCTCTGACGCGGGCCTGCTCAGCAGGTAGCCTCCATGTGCGCCACGGAAGGTTGTGACAAGTCCCTTCGCCTTGAGCGGGATTATTATCTGGCTCAGGTACTTCTCGGATATCTCCTCTGTATGGGCAATGTCCTTCAGGAAAACCGGTTCCTTCCTGTCATTTAGTCCCAGTGCCAGCATGAGCCTTACACCGTACCTTGAACGCGTTGAAAGCCGCATAAAATACACCTCGTATTAACTGTACCATCATCTGCCGCAGTTGCACAAAATGTACAGAATTTTATTTAACAGCGGTACTGCCGGCTGTTCCATGGACCTTCGATCTGTCAGACCGGCCCTTCGATTGTCATGCTGAGTTCATCGAAGCATAGACAATGCAAAGGTATTGTCAGGCGCATGTTGAATTAAATCACAGGTCAAAGAGCCATGTTGACAGGTATCGTTCGCCTGAATCGGGCAGTATCACAACAATTGTTTTACCCGATGAATCTTTTCTCTTCGCGACTTTAAGCGCTGCATGGAGCGCGGCGCCGCCTGAAATTCCTATGAGTATACCTTCAAGTTTTGCCAGGCTGCGGGCAGTTTCCCCCGCGTCAACATGCGAGACTGTTATGATCTCATCAACCGCGTCAGCGTTGTAAACTTCCGGTACAAATCCCGCGCCAAGACCCTGGATCCTGTGAGTGCCCGGCTCTCCGCCTGAGAGTACAGGCGAGTCCCCCGGCTCAACAGCAATGATTTTAACCGAAGGTTTCCTTTCTTTCAACGCCTCGCCAATACCGGTAACGGTGCCGCCTGTGCCCACTCCGCCAACTACAATGTCTACAGCACCGTCGGTGTCATTCCATATCTCTTCCGCTGTCGTCCGCCTGTGTACTTCCGGGTTTGCCGGGTTGCTGAACTGCTGCGGTATGAAACTGCCGGGTATGGATTCAGCCAGCGCTTCCGCCTTCTCGATCGCTCCGCGCATACCCTTTGTGCCATCAGTGAGTACAACCTCCGCGCCGAAGATTTTAAGCAGCTGGCGCCTCTCCACACTCATGGTATCGGGCATGGTAAGGATGAGTTTGTATCCGCGTGAGGCGCAGATGAATGCCAGTGCGATACCGGTGTTGCCGCTCGTCGGTTCAATTATTGTTGTATCCTTTGTTATGCGGCCGTCACGCTCTGCTGCCTCAATAAGTGCCAGGCCAAGCCTGTCCTTCACGCTTGAAAGGGGATTGAAGGATTCCACCTTTGCCAGGAGTGTCACATCCCCGCATGGATTGAGCCTGTTGATCCTCACCAGGGGTGTGTTGCCGATCGTTTTTGTTATGTCGTCGTATATGCGGGCCATAATATCACCTCACTGCCTTTTCAAGCGCCTGGTCTATGTCGGCAATAATATCATCGATATGCTCAATCCCGACCGACAGCCTTATGAAGTCGGGTGTTACACCGGTGGCGAGCTGCTCCTCCGGAGAGAGCTGCTGGTGCGTTGTGCTTGCCGGGTGAATGGCAAGGGTCTTTGCGTCGCCAATATTTGCCAGGTGCGAAATAAGTTTCAGGGAGTTGATGAACTTTTTGCCCGCCTCGATGCCCCCCTTTATGCCGAAACCGATAATAGCGCCTGCGCCATGACCCAGGTATCTCTCTGCAAGTTTTTTGTCAGGGTGCGAGTCAAGGCCGGGGTAGGTTACCCATGCAACGGATTTATGCCCTTCAAGGTGTTTCGCCGCAGCCAGTGCGTTCTCGCCGTGCCTGGGCATGCGCAGGTGCAGGGTTTCCAGACCCTGGAGCAGCAGGAACGCGTTAAATGGTGAAAGTGCAGGCCCCAGGTCTCGGAGAAGTGTCACGCGGGCTTTCAGGATGTAGGCTATGTTGCCCACAGGCTTCAGTGCTTCAATAAACTGCAGGCCGTGGTAGCTCGGTTCGGGGTCGGATATGAGAGGGAACTTCCCGCTCCCCCAGTCGAACTTCCCTGAATCAACTATTACTCCTCCAAGGGACGTCCCGTGGCCGCCAATAAATTTTGTGGCAGAATAGACTGTGATATCGACACCGTGATCGAATGGCCTGAGCGTGTAAGGCGACACCGTGTTGTCCAGGATAAAGGGGATACCGTGTTTATGGGCAATGGCTGCAATTCCTTCAAGGTTCGCCACGTCCAGTTTGGGATTACCTATGGATTCAGCATAGACCGCTTTTGTCTTTGAATTTATGGCCTTTTCGATTGCATCAAGGTCATTCGATTTCACAAAATTTACCTTTATGCCGAACTTTGCCAACGTGTACCTGAACAGGCTGTATGTTCCACCGTACAGGTTATCGGCAGATACTATTTCGTCCCCGGACTTTGCGATATTGAGAATTGAAAGAGCAATGGCAGACTGGCCGCTGGCAACGGCAAGCGCACCTGCGCCTCCGTCAATGAGGCTGATCCTTTTTTCCAGCACATCTGTTGTGGGATTCATGAGCCTTGTGTATATGTTGCCGAACTCTGTGAGGCCGAAGAGCGCTGCGGCATGTTCAGTATTGTTAAACTGGTACGATGTTGTCTGGTAGATGGGCACTGCCCGTGAACCTGTGACAGGGTCGGGTTCCTGTCCGCCGTGAAGGGCAAGTGTCTCAATTTTAAGTTTTGGATCAAGTATGCTCATGGTCTCCTCCGTTCTACGCCTGATTATCAATTACTATGAATACTATCAAATTAGTAGTATTTATGTCAATGATTAAAGAAACTTTTTTTAGTAATAATTGTTAAAAATACTTCCGGGGTGTAAGCAAATTTTAATACAGCCTCGTGATATGGCTGAATACGCAATTATTTGCATCATCTCTGATTATTTATTCCTTAACTTATTTCTGGTAAAAAATGATCTATTACGCCCGCCCCCTTCGGCGGCGGGCGAATATTATTTATAATTTTACTCTAAAAAGTATATTCAGGAATTATTCCTGTAAATACATAGAATCGTACATGTCCGAAAAAGAGATTTTTTTCAGTAACAATTATCACAAAACTTTGCCTATTTAATAAATAAGTATTTAATTTATTATTAAAGGAGCCATGTGATGATAGCGGCAAAAACAATAAGAAGGCCGGTTGTATTTAAAGATAAACAAAAGTCCGCGGATGGTAACAGCCTTACTGTTAAAGATGTATTAATTACATCCATTGTGGTTTTTGCAGTGGTATTTGTTATCAGTATAATTGTATGGGTCAACATGAACAGGGAAGGTGCAAATCCTGCAAACAGCAACATAAATGTCAATATTATCAATAATACAGGTAACGGGGAACCTGTTAAGGCGCAGGAGGAGGAATATATTGAATATGAGGCCCCGGATATTTCTTTCTGATAGTATTCCGGATAGTCCATGACCGGTTTTTTATGTCTGGAATTGCGAAGTAAATTAGCATGATTAAGTATCAATGACAACTGGGTGAGGGGCTGTTTCCGGGGATTTATTTTGTTTTTTAAAGGATTATGAGCGGGCGACGAGAGTCGAACTCGCGACGTTCAGCTTGGGAAGCTGACATTCTACCACTGAATTACACCCGCATATTATGCAAAATATAAAAACATCACAAATAATAGCAATAATTTTTCTGTATTTCCCGCCAGTTCC
>CAYTSF010000178.1:0-5648 GCA_964440335.1 uncultured Leptospirales bacterium | reverse complement strand
GGGGATTACATGCACGCCCGAGAGGATTCGAACCTCTGGCCCACAGCTTAGAAGGCTGTTGCTCTATCCAGCTGAGCTACGGGCGCATATTTAATTCGGGGCGAGAGGATTCGAACCTCCGATCTCATGGTCCCAAACCACGCGCTCTAGCCGGACTGAGCCACGCCCCGTATTTGAAACGTTGTCACATTATAATCACCGGAATTTGTGTCAATATTTTTTCGATTTGGGTTTGACATAAATAACAAGTGTGAAGTAGATTCTCTGCATCATGAATATGCCCCTGGCACCGGTTATATAAACCGGTCTTGTCCCGTAGAAGTATTTTGCATGAGGAAGAGGTAATGGCAACAGATAACACAATCGATAAACCCGAAATAGATTTGTCAAAATGCACCCTCTGCGGCAGGTGCGTAACCGTGTGCCCAAAGGACGTGTTTGAAATCATAGACAAAAAACTTACTGCGACAGGAACCGGCTGCATGTTATGTTCACACTGCTACGCGGTTTGTGCGCCGGGCGCTATCTCTTTCCCCGGAGTGCTTAAACAGGTAAAGTTCAATTCGTTTAAATACAGGGAAAAGCTACTCTCTCAAAAGGACCAGTCACCTGCCGAGCTTGTGAACATGTTCAGGTCACGCAGGAGTATACGCAGGTTCAGGCAGGAGCCTGTGGATGACGACATGGTGCGTGACCTGGTGGAATTCGCTGTAACGGCTCCTTCGGGAAGCAACTGCCAGGAATGGGAATTTACTGTTCTTAACGGCCGGGACAAGGTCTGGGACCTTGCGCAGCAGGTGAAATCCTTCTTCGTGAAGATAAACAGGCTTGCAGGCAATCCCCTCATCAGGGTTCTCTCTATCCCCTTCATGGGAAGGGCCCTTGTCAACTATTATCGTGACCACTACGAAACTGTTAAAATGGCTATTGAAGAGGGGGAGAGGGGGATTGACCGTCTGTTCCATGGCGCGCCCTGTGTCATAGTTATACACAGCGGCATGGAGGGGAGTACACCTGTTGAGGATGGAACTTATTCTGCATACAACATCTGCATGCTTGCCCATTACACGGGCCTTGGGACATGCCTCATAGGATTTGCTGTTGAGGCTTTCAACCGCAGCAGTATTTTAAAAAACTACCTGGGAATTTATGAAAAGAACAGGGTCCATGCTGTGATCGCCCTTGGCAGGCCCGATGTGAAGTTTTCGAAGCAGTCACTTCGCAAGGATTATACCGTGGAGTTTCTGTAGGATTCATGCTCTGCAGCCATTTGACACTTCTCAGGGTGACAACGTTTCTGTCATACTGAGCCTGTCGAAGTATGAGCCTGTCGAAGTATGGGCATGGATGAGCGGTGTTTCATGTCGCCCTTCGACGTTGCTCAGGGTGACAACGTATATGTCAGGGTGACAATTATTATAATAATCATATGTAAAGGGGGCCCTGTGCCATTAAAGGATTTTAACTTTGACCTGAAGCAGATTCGCGGCTTTCTTGAGGTCGTGAGCGAAAAGAGTTTCACCAATGCTTCGCGCAACCTGAAGGTGAGTCAGGCTTCTATCAGCCACCAGGTGAGCCAGCTGGAAAAAATGCTGGGGCTTAAGCTCATAAACAGGAACAGCCAGGATTTTTCCCTGACCGACGAAGGTAGGGTCTTTGTCCATTTCTGCGAGAAGCTCATGAAGGATATCAATAACCTGAAATCAGACATGCAGGCCGGGACCTTCGGCGGAGTAATCAGCATTATTTCAAGTTCAATTCCGGGTACGTATATCCTTCCATCTGTAATAAACGGTCACAGGAAGCAGTCCCAGGGGAACTACTACAAGCTTGAAATCGGCAACAGCAGGGAGGCTGTCGAAAAGATCAAACAGGGTGAGGCTGACCTTGCCATTACGGGCCGCGAGATCAAGCACACGTCACTTGTTTACACTAAAGTTTTCAACGACGAGGTTGTACTCATCGCCCCGCCATCAGATAAACTGAAACTGGGCATTAACGATTTAAAGAGCATCCCGCTTATTGTACGTGAAACCGGTTCAGGGACCAAGAGCATTGTTGAAAATGCCCTGCTTGAGCATGGCATTCAGCCATCTGAGCTTAATGTTGTAATGGAGTGTACTACTTCGGAGGGGCTGCGCGAATCTGTGGCAAACGGAAACGGTTATGCCTTCATATCCTCCCTTGCGGTTGATAAGGACCTGAAACTCGGAAGGGTCCGGGAGGCAGAGGTGGCAGGGCTTAAAATTATCAGGCCATTCTACCTTGTAACTTCAAAGGTCAGGGTACTTAACGACAGTGCCGCTGGTTTTGTTGAATTCATAAAAAAGAACCTTCCTGCGGGCCGTAAATAATCCTTACAGCCAATCAGTGTAACAATTCCTCCCTGCATGCGTCAGGTAGTTGTATTGTGTTCTGCTATTCGCTATATTAGACTTGTCTGATTTTAGCTGCACTTTGTCATCTGCTGTAGTACATGGGGAGGGTGAGATTGCCATGATAAAAAATGAATATGATATAATAATACTGGGCCATGGACCTGCGGGGCTCCAGGCTGCCATTCATGCGGGAAGGGCAAAGGTATCCGTACTTGTCATGGGGAGGCCTGAGAAGAGCAGCATATACAAAGCTCACATAGAGAATTACTGCTGCCTTTCAAATATCAGCGGGGAGGACCTTCTGCGGCAGGGAGCGGAACAGGCGGCAAATGCAGGCGTCGATATGCTGCGCGAGGATGCCGTTGAACTGGTTCATGAAGCTGACTACTTCACGGTTGTTTCAGAGAGCGGTAACAGGCTGCTCGCACGTGCTGTCATTATTACAATAGGCGTTTCGCGGAACTCACTGAACGTACCGGGCGAGACAAAGCTCAGAGGGTATGGCGTGAGCTACTGTGTTGACTGCGACGCCAACTTCTTCAGGGGGAGGCCAGTGGTTATTACCGGTTCAGGGAGCGCTGCGGTGAGCGGCGCCATGACACTGGAGGGGTACACTGACACCGTACACCTGGTTGCTGAAAAGATTGATGTGGGTGATGGGCTTTACCGTCAGCTTTCAGCAAGCAGTGTCGTGGTTCATGAAGGACGAAAGATCGTTTCTATTAGTGGTGACAAAAATGTCGAGGGTGTTCGTCTCGATGACGGTGACGCGATTTCTGCTGATGCTGTTTTTATTGAACTCGGAGCAAAGGGCGCCATGGAGCTTGCAGGTTTTCTTGGTGTAGAGATGGATGATGACATGAAACACATAGTTGTGAACAGGAAGCAGGAGACAAGTGTTGACGGTGTTTATGCCGCGGGCGATATATGCGGCCCTCCGTGGCAGATAGCAAAGGCAGTTGGTGAGGGATGTGTCGCAGGCCTTGAGGCGGCGAAGTACGCCAAAAAGTTCAGGCTCGGGGCTACCTGAGAAGTTCGCTGTCGTAGTTGCTCTGCAGGCCAAGCCAGAACTGCGGAGTTGTCCTGAAAAATTCCCCAAGCTTCTCGGCGATCTCCTGGGTAATATGGGTCTTCCCTTTTATGAGTTCGTTCAGTTCATTGATACAGATGCTTGCCTCCCTGGATAGCTTGTCGTGGGATATCTTCAGGGGAATAAGGAATTCTTCGTGCAGAATTTCACCGGGATGTACACAGGCCAGATTTTTCATGATTACCTTTCATTCACCATTAAAATCGTATTAACCTCAAATTAACTATTTATTGCATCAGGTATAAAAAAAATTAAGTAAAATATTATGTGGCATTAGAAAAGTGTGTATTTTTTCAGTAATAATTCCTTAAGGGCGGTTCCAAAAACTCCGTTTTTAAAACCACAGGGAGCCCTGCGGGGCTTTTAAAGGGGCTACCGCCCCTTTGACCCTGTAAAAATTGAGTTATTAGAACTACCCTTAATATTTTTTTTAGAGTAAAATTATGAATTATAGCAGCCTGCCGCTGAAGGCGGAGGGCGTGATAGAGTATTTTTACCAGAAATAAGTTAAGGAATAAATACTTATCATAAATGATCTCCTGAAACTGGTTATGTACTAATGCAGGGTTTATTTTTCAATATTCCCCTTTAATGATGTTGCCAGCCAGTCTATGAAAGCCAGTATTACAAAGAAGATAATTACGACTCCAATCCATAGTACGGCGAATGTTGCCTTTGGATAGTACTTTCCGTTCAGCAGGTGAGCCTGCAAGTTGATGAGAACATCAGCAGGCCATGTGCTGCTGAGCATGAGCCAGAGGGCTATACCAACAGAAATTACAATGAATGGTATTATCATCACCGGGCCTTTGTAAAATGGAACTTTATTTTCTTCATTCATGTTTTGCCATCCTTTGTGAATTGAATCAGAAGATTGTCAGTATGAATAGTATGAATAGTATGTATATATGTTCATTATAATTTTGTCAAGATATTGCAGCGTGGCAATGGATGCGTGCAGGTTTGAAACATGCTAAGCACTAATCATTTTCTTACTGCTATAAGGCTTGACCTTTTTTGCCATGGAAATATTTTTTGTCATGCCCGGCATGATGCCGGCATTAAACAGAAAAGGATTTAATTGATGATAAATCTCAGTGGAATAAATAAAGCATACGGCGGACAGGTACTCTTCGATGACCTTAGCCTGAGCGTAAACCGGGGCGAGCGCCTGGGCCTGGTGGGGCGTAACGGCCACGGTAAGTCAACTCTCTTCCAGATGGTTGCTGGGCACGTGGAGCCAGATTCCGGAATAATAAATGTGCCGAAGAATTACCGTATAGGGCACCTTGAACAGCACCTTCACTTCACTAAAGACACGGTGCTCGATGAGTGCAGCCTGGGACTCCAGCCAGGAGAGGAGTACGAAACATGGCGCGTCGAGAAGGTGCTTTCGGGCCTGGGCTTTTCAGAGGATGACATGGAACGCAGCCCCCATGAGTTTTCCGGCGGCTATCAGATCCGCATGAACCTGGCGAAGCTCCTTGTGTCTGAACCTGACATGCTCATGCTCGATGAGCCCAACAACTACCTTGACATTATTGCCATACGCTGGCTCGAGGAGTTTTTGCGCGAGTGGGAGGGGGAGTGCATGCTCATCACCCATGACCGAAGTTTCATGGACAGCGTTGCCACTCATGTGGCGGCAATCCACCGCACAAAGGCGCGCAAGGTCCAGGGCGATACAGAGAAGCTCTACACCATGATCAACCAGGAGGAGGAGATCTACGAGAAGACCCGCCTTAACGAGGAGAAGAAGAGACGGCAGGAGGAGATCTTCATTGCCAGGTTCAAGGCGCGCGCAAGCTTTGCCAGCCGCACCCAGTCGCGCGTAAAGAAGCTGGAAAAGCAGGGTGAGATGAAGGCACTTGACGTGATCGAGGACCTGGAACTATATTTTAACAGCGCACCCTTTGCGGCACAGAAGATGTTGGAGGCAAAGGAGCTCTGCTTTTCCTATGACGGTAAGGAGCCCTTCCTCATAGACAACTTTTCGCTGGCAGTAGGTAAGCGTGAGCGCATCTGCATCATCGGAAAGAACGGCAAGGGTAAGTCAACTTTGCTGAAGCTCCTTGCCGGTGAGCTGACGCCTGTTAAGGGGAGTGTTACGAAGCACCCGGTTCTTCAGCAGGGGTATTTCGGCCAGACAAACAAGTTCAACCTTACAGACAGTAAGACCA
>CAYTSF010000177.1:0-5730 GCA_964440335.1 uncultured Leptospirales bacterium | reverse complement strand
CAGAACGGCATCCTGATAATAGAAAGGGGCCGGGGGATGAACAAGGAAGCCTTTGCGATTACAACGGGGAACGAAGTGGTCGTGGAAAGACTTGAACATGATGGATACAGCAGTTCATTCCCCGAGACAATAATCAACTACGTGAAACGGACCGGTGAAAATGTCCTGCTCGGCGACGCATCGCTGCCAGGTATATTTACATCAGACCCGTACATAAAAGAGAAATCACCGCGCTCAATTCTTTGCATACCGATAAAGCAGAAGCCCGAACTGACAACAATACTATACCTGGAAAACAGGCTCTCATCAGACGTATTCAACCCATCCAGGATGGAGGTTATAAACCTTCTCTGCTCCCAGGTCGCGATTTCGCTGGAAAACGCCATGAACTACGATGAAACCACCAGGATGAAGGATGCCTTGAAAGAGAGCGAGGAGAACTACAGGGTCTTATTCGACAACATACAGGATGTATTCTACAGGGCGGACCTTGAAGGCAGGATTACCCTCTCTTCCCCATCTTTTTTTAAGATATTCAACTACACGCCGGAAGAGATCCCGGAGCTCAACATCAAGCGCGATATATATGTGGATCCGGCAGCCAGGGACGCGCTGCTTGTGCAGATCAGGCGGAACGGCTATGTTGAAGACTACGAGGCGCTGCTGAAGAAGAAGGACGGGACCCCCATATGGGTGGCGACTAATTCACACCTCTACTATGATAAAAACGGCAACGTCGCAGGTGTTGAGGGAATGCTCAGGGACATCACCGCGAGGAAAGAGGCCGAAGCCCAGATCATGGCCGAAAAGGAACGGCTTGCCGTTACCCTGCGGAGCATAGGGGAAGGGGTAATCGTCACTGACCTGGAGACCGGGATTATCATGATGAACCGCGTGGCCGAGAAACTGACCGGCCTCACCCAGGAGGAGGCCCTGGGCAGAAAACTCCCGGAAGTGTTTATACTCGAAGATGAAAAGGGCAGCAACCCCTGCGATGACCTGATGCAGAAACTCCTTGAACGGGGTGAACTCAGGGAACTCGAAAGCAGCCTGAAACTCCCGGACGTGCAGGTGCCGGGCATACTGATAGCCCTATCCGCTGCGCCTGTCCGCGATGAAACGAGCGGCATAATCGGATCGGTCATTGTATTCCGCGACATCACAGAGAAGCATAAACTTGAAGAGGAGCTCCTCAAGACGCAGAAGCTCGAATCAATAAGCATATTCGCGGGCGGAATCGCCCATGACTTCAACAACATACTGGCGGGTATACTGGGCAACGTCTCGCTGGGGATATATAACATCGACGACAGGGAGAAGCTCCTGAAAAGGTTCAGTGAAATAGAGAAGGCCACGCTGCGGGCAAAGGATCTTACACAGCAGCTGCTCACATTTTCTCGCGGCGGTATACCCATCAAGAAGACCACGTCCATCGTTAAACTCATAAAGGAATCCGCCGGATTCGTTATGAGCGGGTCAAACGTCAAATGTGAATTTAAAATCGCCCCTGACATAAGCCCCGTTGAGGCGGATGAAGGCCAGATAAACCAGGTCTTTAACAACATTATCATAAACGCCATACAGTCCATGCCCTCGGGCGGGACGATAAACATCACGGTAAAAAACAAGGTCATCGGTTCAGGCATGCACATCCAGGAATCGGGAGATTTCGTCTGTATAAAAATTCAGGACCACGGCACCGGCATCTCCAAGGAGAACCTGAACAAAATCTTTGACCCCTTCTTTACCACCAAACCGAGGGGCAACGGCCTTGGCCTTGCCACATCATATTCCATAATTAAAAAACATGGGGGCAGCATCTCGGTTGAATCAGAAGAGGGGAAAGGAACCGCATTTACCATACTCCTGCCTGCATCAACCCTTGAACTCACAGAGAATTCCGACAAAACAGAAAAATTATTTACCGGCAGAGGCAGGATACTCATAATGGATGATGAAGACATTGTAATCAGCGTATGCTCTGAAATGCTCGAAATTCTCGGATACGAATCAGTCGCGGTGAAAAACGGACTACAGGCAGTGGAGGCATACAGGAAGTCCATTGAATCCGGGAAACCATTTGATTTCGTCATAATGGACCTTACCATACCGGGCGGCCAGGGCGGCAAGGAGACCATTTCCAGGCTGCGCGGGATCAATCCCGGCATAAAGGCCATTGTATCAAGCGGTTATTCCAATGACCCCATAATGTCAGACTATAAGAAATACGGGTTCAGCGGAATCATAGTGAAGCCCTACAAGATTTACGAACTCAGGTCCCTGCTTCAGTCAATGTCTGCAAAATAGATACAGGAGTTATTCATGAACAGATTCAGGCCAGTAGCCATTGTGCTCGCAGCGTTCCTGCTTCTCCCCTGCATTCTCCGGGCATACGACTGGGAGCTTGTAAAAAATGAAAACGGCATCGAGGTGTACGTAAAACCGGTTGAGAATTCCGAAATAAGGGAGTTCATGGCTGTAACAACGGCCGCAACAAGCCTCTCCGCAGTGCTGGCCCTGCTGGACGATACAGGTTCATACACGAAGTGGAACTACAGGTGCGGTGAGGCAAAACTCCTTTACAGGAAAAACGACCTTGAACGGATCACCTACATGGTAACCACATCACCCTGGCCGGTTGATGACCGCGACATCGCGGTAAAATCAGTAATTTCGCAGGATAAAAAAACAGGCGTTGTCACTATTACTCTTACCGGCCTCCCTGATTATACGCCCGCCAGGGACGGAAAAGTACGCATGAAATCCCTGCGCGGCTACTGGCGCCTTGAGCCCCTGGGTAAAGGCAAAGTGAAAATAATCTACAGGCTGCACACCGAACCCGGGGGATCGGTGCCCGACAGCCTGGTGAACAGCTCGCTGGTAGACATACCATACAACACAGTGTATAACATGAAAAAGATGATCCAGTCCGACCCCTACAGGGACGCACACTACAGCACAATCACAGAAAAGGAATAACCTATAGCGCCAGGCGCTGGTGCCCATGGTACATCTCGTCCCTGAGCCTCCTCACATCGTCGTTGTTGATGTATTCATCAAAACGCATCTGCCGGTCGATCACGCCTGTCGGGGTTATCTCAATTATCCTGCTGGCGATCGTGTCAATGAACTGGTGGTCATGCGAAGCAAAGAGAACGACCTCGGGAAAGTAAATGAGGCTGTTGTTGAGCGACGTTATAGATTCCAGGTCAAGGTGGTTGGTGGGCTCATCGAGGATGAGGACATTTGAACTGCTGAGCATCATGCGCGAAAGCATGCACCTGACCCTTTCGCCCCCTGAAAGCACATTGACCTTCTTGAGCGACTCCTCTCCTGAAAAAAGCATCCTGCCCAGGAATCCCCGTATAAAGGACTCCTCCTTCTCCTCGGAATACTGCCTGAGCCAGTCTATGAGGTTCATGCTGCTTTCAAAAAAGGCGCTGTTCTCTTTCGGAAAGTAGGAAGTGGTTATGGTCTCACCCCACTTGAAGCTGCCGGAGTCAGGCTTTATCCCGCCTGCAAGTATATCAAAGAGCACGGTCTTCACCAGGTTATTCTGGCCGACGAATGCGATCTTGTCCTTTCTGTTCACGGTGAGGCTGAAGTTGTCCAGCACCTTCACACCGTCCACGGACTTGCAGAGGTTTTCCACTTCAAGTATTACCTTGCCGCACTCCCTTTCGGGTTTAAACGCAACGTACGGGAAGCGCCTTGAACTCGCGGGGATATCCTCCAGTGTAAGCTTCTCAAGGAGCTTCTTGCGCGAAGTAGCCTGGCGCGCCTTGGACGCATTGGAACTGAACCTTTCAATGAATGCCTTGAGTTCCTTTGCCTTCTCCTCCTTCTTGCGGTTCTCATCCTTCTTCTGTTTCATGGCAAGCTGGCTTGCCTCTGCCCAGAAATCGTAGTTGCCGGGGTAGACCATTATCCTGCTAAAATCTATGTCCGCTATGTGCGTGCAGACCCTGTTCATGAAATGCCTGTCGTGGGAAACTACTATTACCGTGTTTGAAAAATTATAAAGGAATTCCTCGAGCCAGGTGATTGCCTCTATGTCCAGGTTGTTCGTAGGCTCATCGAGGAGCAGGATGTCCGGGTTGCCGAAGAGCGCCTGTGCAAGGAGCACCCTGACCTTCTGGCCAGCTTCAAGTTCCTTTATTTTTTTTCCGTGAAGCGGCTCCTCTATGCCGAGCCCTCCAAGAAGAGTACCTGCCGACGACTCGGCATCGTAACCGTTCATCTCGTCGAGCATCTCTTCCAGCTCGGCTGCACGGATTCCATCAGCGTCTGAAAAATCCTCCCTGGCATAGACCTCGTCCCTTTCGCGCAGAACACTGTAGAGTTTATCGTGCCCCATGATTACGGTGTCAATGACCCTGTGTTCGTCAAAGGCGAACTGGTCCTGGCGCAGCACTGCTATCCTCTCGCGCGGGCCGATGTTTACCGTTCCCTCGTTCTGCTCAATTTCTCCGGCGAGAATTTTCAGGAACGTGGATTTGCCTGAACCGTTTGCGCCGATGAGGCCGTAGCAGTTGCCCGGCGTGAATTTTATGTTTACCCCTTCGAAGAGGATTCTCTTGCCGTATGCCAGCTTGAGGTCTGTAACATTTAACATTATTTACCTGCCTGAATTAATTAATATCAGCAGAAAAAAATATGTCTCCTGTGTCAAGGACTATAAAACTATATTCTCCGGCCCACCGCATACCCGCCTTTAGTCGCCTCGAAAACCCTGTCAGTGGCATGCACATCACCCGTCAGGTAAATTTCAGGCGCGACATGCTTCCGCAGGCATTCTTCGTAGAGGGACCTGTCGGGCCTCCATCCGGCGGCAATGATAACTATATCCGCCGCAACCTCAACTTTTTTGTTTCCGGGCCTGATCCTCGGGGCAAAGGGATTGGGTATGTTCTCGGGGATGACAGGCTGCCATGTAACGCAAGGGTCAGGTACGCTCTTCGACATGTTCCTGTCAACGATCACCATGCCCTGCCTTATTTCAGTAACGGAACTGCAGTTCAGGAACTTAACCCCTTTCTGCTCCAGGTAGTGTATCATATACCCCCTGTTTGCCGTACACGATCCATTCATGATATAGGGCTGCATCTCAACAACAGTTACATCCTGCACTCCAAGTTCAAAGCTCAGGTAATGTGCAGCTTCGCATCCCACAGAACCGCCGCCGATAATGACCGCGCTCCTTTTACCTTCGCAGATTTTTTTATTGTTAAGTACATCTATTGCAGTAAAAACATGGGAAAGTTCAATGCCGGGTACAGGGGGCTTCACCGGCACCCCGCCCGTAGCGATTACCACTGCATCGAACTTCTCGTCGCGGAGCAGCTCGCCGGTAACGTTCTTTCCCATCTCGAGCTTCATTTTATATTTTTTGGCATATGTATTGAGCCTGTTTGTCATGTAGGCCACGTAGTTTGCCACCTCGAACTTTATCTTCGGCACCGAACCGGGGATCAGCAGCCCGCCCGGCGAACCCTTCCTGTCATAAACTGTAACGCTGTGGCCCCTCTCCGCTGCCGTGCATGCAGCCATGACACCCGCAGGTCCAGCGCCCACAACAGCGATTCTCTTTTTCGTTTCAGCGGGAGGGAGCGTCTCATAGATGTCCTCGAATGAGGTGCGCGGATTGACGCTGCACTGTATATGCCCCCCCTCGATCATCTCGTTCAGGCAGGCCTCCTGGTCGCCAATGCAGGGGATGATCTCTTTGTT
>CAYTSF010000176.1:0-5891 GCA_964440335.1 uncultured Leptospirales bacterium | reverse complement strand
ACTACACACTCTGCAACATCGAAATATCCGGTGAATACTACTCCACCGGACAAAAGATTTACTGCAAAACATGCTACAGCAAGGAATACACATGTTCTGAATGCGGGAACGGCAACGAGGGTAATTTTTACATAAAAGGGGAAATAAAGGTTTGCAGTTCATGTTACCGTAAAATAACTTCATGCGCTTTCCGCAAAGGCCCCCTCCCCTCCGGATACTATATTATCCATGGCAGGTTCAGACAGGTTAAAACTTCATCTCAAAGCCCTTTTCAGTAAATACCCGCAGGCATGAATCAACTACATCCGGGTCAAAGTGAACGCCCTTGTTACGGCGCAGTTCATCGAACGCCTTCTCTACGCCGAGCGCAGCCCTGTATGGCCTGTGCGATGCCATGGCCTCGAGCACATCGGCAACCGCAAGTATACGCGCCTGTATAAGTATCTCCTCCCCCTTAATCGCGTTGGGGTAGCCGCTGCCGTTAAACTTTTCATGGTGCTGCAGAACGATGTCCGATATGGGCCAGGGAAAGTCTATGTTTTTCAGGATGTCAAATCCCATCTGCGAGTGCATCTTTATCAGTTCAAATTCTATGTTGCTTATCTTTCCGGGCTTGTTTAGAATCTCTGCAGGTATGGCAATCTTTCCAAGGTCGTGGATCTGGCCCGCGATGTCGCAGCTCTCGATAACATCGCGCCCCAGGTTCATCTCCCTTGCGATCTCCTTGGCTATGTCGGCAACCCTTTTCTGGTGTCCGGCAGTGTAGGGATCGCGCGTTTCAACGGTTTTTGCCATTGCCTCAACTATGCCGTAGAGGATGCGCCTGAGCTTGTCCATGCTCTCCTGGATCTTCCGGTCGTATTCAACCTGCTGCGTGATGTCGCGCACAACTACCACTGCCCCCCTGGACCTCCCTCCCTCATGACGCATGGGGGTTGAAGTAAAATCCACGGGGATGAGCTTGTCGCCGGCATTGATGTAATTGTTGAATTCTATATAGTTCATCGACATGGGGAAAAACATCCTGCCGTCATCGCGCGGGTCACTTCCGATCTTTACTGTTTCATTTATGTTTCTGCCGATCATATCCTCTTTCCGGCAGGCAAGCAGAGACTCCGCCGAGGGGTTGACATAATCGATGACACCGCCCTCATCAACTACAACAACCGAATCCGCAATGGAATTGAGTATGGTCGCCATCCTGTACTCGTTTTCCCTTATCTTCAGCTCCATCTCATGGCGCTGCAGGGCCATCTCGATTGTCGCGCGCAGATCTTTCTTGTCAAAGGGCTTGATTATGTACCCGTAGGCGTTCCCCTCTTTTGCCCGTTCAATGGTGGAGTTGTCGGACGATGATGTTATGTAAACAAAGGGTATGGAATGCCTGCTGTTGATCGTCTTGGCCGATTCAATACCGTCAAGCTTCCCTTCAAGATTGATATCCATGAGAACCAGGTCAGGCTCATTCTGGTCTATCTCGTAGAGCGCATCCTCGCCCGAGGAGACAGCTGCAGCCAGGTTATAACCCAGATCTGCAATATATTTCTGCATTAACCTTGATGTTATTCTGTCATCCTCAACAAGAAGAATCTTCTTCATTTAAAAAATCCTGAAATATTATTATACCAATCAGAAACCGGGTATCGACAGTTTCCATTGTTCACGGCCCCTCTTCGCTGGCTCAGGGCATATCATCATGTGCATTCCCACCTTAAAAATGGTATGGTACAATTATATTTACTATAAAATTTTAACATTTTCAAGCAAGTATTTCCCCTGTTTTACTGTTTTTAATCCCCTCATATCTATTGATGGCATTTTTATCTGCATGCAAGATATGACTGTTCTATAATCATGCAAACAAACAATTAAATAACCGCAATTTTTATGCAGAAAATAATTCCTTAACATATATTTTAGTGTAAAAAAGAAATTTATAAACCCCGCCGCCTTCGGCGGCAGAAGTAATAGAGCCTTTTTAACTTTAAAAAAGTTAAGGAATAAATACTGATTTTTATGCAACTTTACGAAAATTCTACTGTTTAATAAACCGGTGAACCTGTACAGACCTGAATATTTACTTTCAGATAATCAACCGGCAGAGTCAGAATTCTGCAGAAATCATACTTACTATAACCATTGCCATAAGGGGGTGTGATTGACAAAAAACGTTCCTATTTATTAATATGGCTTGTTTTGTTTCCTGTATGCTGTTCTTCTGGTAATGGTTAATTCATTGACAGCAATAATAAGCCTTAGTAGTGTTTTTTAAAGTAAAAACTGCGTTCTACAAGGGTATGCAGGAGTATTTATTAAAAAAATTACCGGATCAGCGCTGAATTATTGACGCTTTTCAGTATTTATAACAAACTGAACTTTCCGGTAGAATCAAAGCATGTTCATGATGAAAAACTTCAGCCAGTCAATTCACATTCAAGCATTCATGCTGTTTATAATCAGTGCAATGAAACCTGTAACGGTTTTATATAAATTTTTTGCAGACGTTGAACATTTCAGGAGGCAGAGATGCATAGTTTAGGAATTAATATTGGTTCATCCAGTATTAAATTCGTTTTACTGGAGGATGATAAACTCTCGTCGTACAGGATAGTCGAACACGAGGGGGACTTTGTTAACACTCTAAAAAACATCTTCGAAGATACACAGCTCCCGCCCGACACAAGGATGCTTGTCACAGGCACAGAGGGGAGATACCTTATAAATTCCAACAACGTGATTGAATCCATCTGCGTTGAAGAGGCGCTCAGGCACCTTAACCAGAGGGCCGATGCCCTTGTATCCCTTGGCGGGGAAAATTTTCTCGTATACTCAATTGATGAAAATTCAAAAATCATTACCAGCTTTTCGGGAAACAAGTGCGCCTCGGGAACCGGTGAGTTCTTTAAACAACAGCTCGGCCGCATGGACATGACCCTTGACGACGTGGCAGACGTGCCGGAATCCGCAAAGGTACACCAGCTATCGGCAAGGTGTTCGGTTTTCATGAAGAGCGACTGCACCCATAAGCTCAACAAGGGCGAAGCGACAAAGTACGACATCGTGCTGTCGCTGAGCGATGTAATGGCCACAAAGGTCGCGGACTTCCTTAAACGGGCGAAGATCCGTGACGGGCGCGTTATCCTTACAGGCGGTGTCACAAGGAACCCCTTCATTGTACAGTACATTCAGGAAAAGCTTCCAGAGATAGAGATAATTATCCCCGAACAGTCCACATTCTTCGAGGCATACGGCGCTGCACTTCTTGCGAAAAATTCAGGCAGCCCGGTCCCATCCACAGAGAGTCTCTTTAAAACCGGGAGTTCAGGCTTCGGAATATACCCTTCACTGAGATCAGCCATGGGCAAGGTCACGTACATCGAACCTCTGCGCGGCAGGGTCAGGGCAGGAGGGGAATATATCCTGGGCATAGACGGAGGTTCAACCACAACAAAGGTTGCGCTCATAGACATTGAAACAGATGAAATCGTTGCCGACTACTACGGCAGGACACACGGCGACCCTGTAAACGCTCTGAAGATATGCATCTCTGAAGTAAAAAAACAGGTGCAGGAGCAGATAGGCGACGCGCCCATAAAAATTTCAGTTGCGGCAACTACAGGTTCATCGCGCGAGATACTGGGCGTGTTCATGGAGACCGGCGCCGTGTACAATGAAATCATTGCTCACGCCACGGGCACCACATACTTCAAGTCAGACATAGACACGATTTTCGAAATCGGCGGCCAGGACGCGAAATACGTTTACCTGAAAAATAAGGTTCCCATCGACTATGCCATGAACGAGGCCTGTTCCGCTGGAACAGGTTCCTTCCTGGAGGAATCGGCAGCCGGCGACCTGAACATCACCGACGTACGACAGATAGGCGACATCGCGCTGGAGGCCCGCACTCCACTCAAGTTCGGCGAGCACTGCTCGGCATTCATTAATTCCGACATACGCAAGGCCATACAGTACGGCTCCTCCAAAGAGGACATAACAGCCGGTATAATCACATCGATTGTGTCCAACTACCTCAACAGGGTAGTGGGCAACAGATCAATCGGCCAGAGCATTGTACTTCAGGGAGGCGTGGCAAAAAACAAAGCCGTGCCCCTGGCATTCGCCATGCTCCTGGACAAGAACATCACCGTACCGCCCAGCCCCGAACTCCTGGGCGCCTTCGGTGTAGGAATTCTTGCCAAACAGAAACTGGCTGACGGGCTGCTCGAAAAAGGTTCATTCGACTTCGATGAAATTCTTGCAACAAAGATTATATACGAGAAGGAATTCATCTGCCGCGCATGCGACAACTACTGCCCCATCCGTGTCCTGAACGTAAACGAACACAAATATATGTTCGGCGGCAGGTGCAACAAGTACGCGAACTCCCGCAGAAAAAAAGTTATCGACGACGAAAAAATATTCAACTACATAGACGCGCGCGAAGACCTGCTCTTCAGGGAATGCGCGCCCGAACCGTCAACATTCGTAAAGAAAAAAGACTTCACGGTGGGCATTCCGCGCGCATTCTCGGTCTACACCCTGTGGCCTTTCTACTCATGGTTTTTCCACACGCTGGGCATCGAGGTTCACCTGTCGCAGGAGATACTTCCCGATGGCGTGGCCAAGGTTGAAAGCGCGTACTGCTTCCCGGCAGAGATTGCCCATGGAGCGGTACAGGCCATCATCGAGGCAGGGTCTGACTACATATTCATCCCCCACTTCAGGGACATGCCAAGCTACCAGGACGAGGTACATGCGAACTTCTGCCCCATCACGCAGAGTTTGCCTTACTATATTAAAAAGGCATTCACCGGGTTCCCGGAACAGAACATCCTCACCCCCATCGTGAGTTTCAAGTACGGTACTGAAAAGGCACTCGAGGGATTTACTGAGATGAGCAGCCAGCTTGGAGTATCGGCTTCAGAGATTGAAAAGGCATTCCGAATTGCCTTTAAAAAGCAGCAGGATTTCTTTGCGAAATACAAACAGATGGGAATCGAGGCCGTTGAACGCGCACGCAAGTCCGAGCATCCTGTCATCGCCGTACTGGGAAGGCCATACAATGCCTTCACACGCGATGCCAACATGGGGATCCCGCGCAAGTTCACAAGCCGGGGATATTCAGTCTTACCATTTGACATGCTCCCATTTGAAGAGGCGCAGATATTCAACAACATGTACTGGTACTACGGCCAGCAGGACATGAGGGCCGCATCATTTCTTAAAGACGAAGATAACATCTACATAACATTTATCAGCAACTTCTCTTGCGCGCCTGACTCGTTCATGCTCCACTACATCAAGTGGATGATGGGGACGAAGCCGTTCCTCATACTTGAACTCGACTCGCATTCCGCAGACGCAGGGATCGACACGCGTGTTGAGGCATTCCTCGATATCATCGAAGGCTACCGCCTCAAGTTCAGCGGCGCGGATGACGAGAGGTACGACAACGGCCTCAGGTTCATCAACAACGGCAAAGAGGTGATCCACGTTTATGATGAGATAAATAAAAACAGGATCGAGATTTTCAACAACAGCCGCGTGAAGCTTCTCCTCTCCAACATGGGAAGGCTCTCAACTGAACTGCTTGCCGCGTCACTCAAGGGCGCAGGGGTCAACGCCGAGGCAATGCCTCTTCCAGACATATACACGCTGCAAGCAGCGCGCAGCTACATGTCAGGGAAGGAATGCCTCCCCTCGCAGCTGGTACTGGGCAGCGCGCTCAAATACCTGCAGTCCGAGAAGTACAGGAAGGATGAAATTTACCTGCTCTTTGTCCCCACAACGACCGGCCCATGCCGTACCGGCCAGTACTTTGTATTCTACGAAAACCTTTTCAGGGACCTGCGCATGGAAAACATCGCTGTGGTCACTGTTGACTCAGA
>CAYTSF010000175.1:0-6122 GCA_964440335.1 uncultured Leptospirales bacterium | reverse complement strand
GTATCAAACGCCAGTTTGGAAACAAGTCTATTGTTAGATTATTGAACAGGATAAAAAAAGCAATGAAAAAACATTCGTGTCGTGCCGTTGAAATTCACCGTTTGGAGCATGTACCTGAACATTTGTGAAATGCCTTTAAGCGCGTGTGATTATTCAGTTTGATTCCTGTTTTATCCCGGTAGTGCAGCCATGTACAGGTCAGGGGCCTTGCATGGCTACCGGTAAATATTTCCATGGTAATTCATTGGTAAAATATATCGATTTTAATTGACAAAAAACGGCTATATTAAAATTTTTCCGGCAGGCAAAAGCGTTGAGAAAGCGTACAGCCATGTTAAATTATCAGCCTGGTGCCTGAAAAATGTTGAACTTTTTATATGGATCATTTTAATTGAAATAAATACAGCGATAATAAGGATGTGGTTAAGTGCCGAAAAGAGAAGATTTAAAGAAAATTATGATAATTGGTTCAGGCCCGATTGTTATTGGCCAGGCCTGCGAGTTCGATTATTCCGGTTCGCAGGCATGTAAGGCCCTGAAGGAGGAGGGGTACGAAGTTGTGCTGGTAAACTCCAATCCCGCGACCATAATGACTGACCCTGAACTTGCGGACAGGACATACATCGAACCGATAAACCCCGAAGTAATTGCTAAAATTATTGAAAGAGAAAGACCCGATGCCATACTCCCCACTGTGGGAGGCCAGACCGCGCTCAACATAACCATGGACCTTGGCGAGATGGGCGTACTTGAAAAATTCGGCGTTGAGCTCATAGGCGCCAACATCGCGTCAATAAAAAAAGCAGAGGACAGGGACCTGTTCAAGAAGGCCATGCTCAACATAGGCCTGGAGGTCCCGGAGTCCGGGCTTGCGTCAACCGTTGAGGAGGCGCTTGAAATCTGCAGCAGGATAAAGCTGCCGATAATAATCCGCCCGGCCTTCACCCTTGGCGGGACAGGCGGTAACATTGTTTATAACAAAGAGGATTTTGTCGAGCTGGTCAAGAGGGGGCTAGATGAATCACCAATAAGGCAGGTACTCCTGGAGGAATCAGTTATTGGATGGAAAGAGTTTGAACTCGAAGTGATGCGGGATAAAAAGGACAACGTAGTCATTGTCTGTTCAATAGAAAATTTTGATCCCATGGGAGTACACACCGGCGATTCAATCACCGTTGCCCCGCAGCAGACCCTTACTGATGTTGAATACCAGAATCTTCGTGACATCGGCATTAAAATAATCCGCGAGATAGGCGTTGACACCGGCGGATCAAATATTCAGTTCGCAATAAATCCCGCTGACGGCAGGGTGATGATAATTGAGATGAACCCGCGCGTAAGCCGCAGCTCGGCCCTTGCGTCAAAGGCCACCGGATTCCCCATAGCAAAGATCGCTGCCAAGCTTGCGGTGGGGCTCACGCTTGACGAGATCTCAAACGATATAACCCGCGAGACCCCCGCCTCGTTCGAGCCAACGATAGACTATGTTGTTGTAAAGGCACCGCGCTGGGCCTTTGAAAAATTTGAAGGCGCGGACTCAAGGCTCGGCACTCAGATGAAGTCTGTGGGCGAGGCCATGTCAATCGGCCGCACGTTCAAGGAATCCTTCCAGAAGGCCCTGCGTTCGCTGGAGATTGACAGGTACGGTTTCGGTTCTGACGGCAACCTGAAGCTTGACCGTTTCCTTGATTCCATGTCTCCTGAAGAGAGGCAGGGGGCTTTCGAGAAGGAGTTTTCACGGCCCGGCGCTGACCGTATTTTCTACATACAGGCTGCGATGAAGCGCGGCAAAACAGTTGAATGGATCGCGTCCATAACCGGGATAGATCCCTGGTTCCTGAACCAGCTGGGTGAACTCATGGAGGCCGAAAATGAATTCAACGCTTCGTACGGAAGTTCCGGGCTTACTGAAAGTTCTGTAAGGCGCATGAAGGAGCTGGGCTATTCGGACAGGCAGCTTGCTTTCATGATAAACAGGGAGAACCTGGCCGGGCTCTTCAGCAAGGGGCCGCTGTTCCAGAAACAGTATTCCATGACCCTGCGGCTCGCGGAGCAGGAGGTGAGGAACTTCAGAAAGGAGATGGGCATCATTCCCGGGTTCAGGGTTGTTGATACATGCGGCGGGGAGTTCGAGGCATACACGCCGTACTACTACTCGTCTTATGATTCCGCTAACGAGTCAGTGCCCTCGGGCAGGAAAAAGATCATGATACTTGGCGGAGGGCCAAACCGTATAGGCCAGGGGATAGAGTTCGACTACTGCTGCTGCCATGCATCTTACGCGCTGAGAGACGAAAACATTGAGTCGATCATGGTCAACTCCAATCCTGAAACGGTTTCGACCGACTACGATACTTCAGACAGGCTCTACTTCGAGCCCCTGACACTTGAAGATATACTTCATATATACGATCTTGAGAAACCCCATGGGGTCATTGTGCAGTTCGGCGGGCAGACCCCGCTGCGCCTGGCGAGGTCGCTTGAGGAGAACGGCGTTAAGATCATAGGCACCTCTCCCGACTCCATAGACCGCGCGGAGGACAGGGAGCGTTTTGCGCAGGTAGTCGAGAAGCTTAAACTCCGGCAGCCCGAGAACGGTATAGCGTTTAACCAGGAGGATGCGGTAAGGATAGCGCGGAGCATCGGCTACCCTGTACTGGTCCGTCCATCATATGTGCTCGGAGGCCGGGCAATGGCAATCATCTACAACGAGGCGAGCCTCCAGAATTACATAAACACGGCAGTGGAGCTGTCGCCGGAACACCCCATACTTGTTGACAGGTTCCTGGAGGACGCGGTTGAGATAGACGTCGATGCCATATGCGACGGCCAGGATGTTTACATCGGCGCGATCATGGAACACGTTGAGGAGGCGGGCATACACTCTGGTGACTCGGCATGTATCATCCCGCCAATGACCATTCCGGAGCACATACAGGAGCAGATCAGGGAGACCACCAGGGCCCTGGCCTTTGAGCTTGAGGTAATCGGCCTGCTCAACATACAGTTCGCCATCCAGGATAATGTTCTGTATATCCTTGAAGTAAATCCGCGCGCGTCAAGGACGGTGCCCTTTGTGTCAAAGACAACGGGCGTCTCGCTGGCAAAGGTTGCGGTCAGGGTTATGCTGGGCAAAAAGCTCAGGGACTTCGGGCTCACGGAGATGAAGAAGTTCCCCTTCGTGAGCGTAAAGGAGGCCGTGCTTCCCTTTAACAAGTTCCCCGGGGTCGACACAATTCTCTCGCCTGAGATGAAATCCACTGGGGAGGTCATGGGTATTTCATATAACTTTGGCGAGTCATACTTCAAGGCCGAGCTCGCGGCGGGTGATAAACTCCCCCTGAGCGGTACAGTATTTTTCAGTATAAATGACAATCACAAGGAGCAGCTTCTGGAGGATGTGAGGAGGCTGAAGGATAACGGTTTTAAAATCATAGCAACAAAGGGAACGTCGAAATTTTTCAACGATAATGGAATTGAGTGCGAGCATGTATTCAAGGTGAATGAGGGAAGGCCCAATGTTGTTGACAGGATCAAGGACGGTGATGTACATTGCGTCATTAACACCCCGCTGGGTAAGGTTACCAGGGACGACGCCTACCTCATAAGGCAGGCGGCGGTGCGATACCACATACCCTCAACAACAACGGTTGCGGGTGCCAAAGCGACTATTAACGGCCTCCTCAGGATAAAGGAGACCGGGGAGCTCTCGGTGAAACCTATCCAGGAATACTATAAAGAGGTTGAGTGATGGCTACTGAAAAGGTTGTTCTCGATGCTGCGGAAATTGAAAGGATTATTGCCGGAACTGCTGAAAAAATCGCTGCTGATATTCATGACTGGGAGCAGTTCGCAATAGTTGGAATTCAGACCCGTGGTGTGGAGCTTGCTGCCAGAATCAGGGAACGTGTCGAGAAGATCACAGGTAAGCATATCAAAAACGGCACTCTGGACATTACTTTTTACAGGGATGACATTACGACCAGGGGCAAACTCCCGGTTCTTAAAGAGACATTTATAGAGTTCAATATAAACAGAAAGACCATACTGCTTGTTGATGATGTTCTTTATACCGGCCGCACAACCAAAGCTGCCATCGAGACCCTCATGGCTTTCGGCAGGCCATATGTTATACGCCTCTTTGTGCTCGTCGACAGGGGCGGGCGTGAGCTTCCCATCCAGCCTGACTACTGCGGTTACAGGATTGAAACTGCTGCGCATGACCAGGTGAAGGTAAGGCTGAAGGATACAGACAGGGTTGAGGACTCAGTTGTAGTTGTAATTGACCAGTAAAGGAATGGCCCCCTGTCCCCCGCAGCGGGCATGCTAAATAAATGCCAGGATGAATTAAGATGGAAAACATAAAAGACCTCATTATCGTGGGAGGAGGGCCCGCGGGACTCACTGCTGCCATATATGGTATAAGGGCCGGGCTTGATCTTCAGCTCATAGAAAAATTTTCACCCGGCGGGCAGGTCATAAACTCCTACGAGATTGAGAACTATCCGGGTTTTCCTGAACCTGTGGCGGGTTGGGAACTCATGTCGCGCATGGAGGAGCAGGCGAGGAGGCTCGGCATTGATATCTCAAGCGGCGATGTTACCTCGGTTGCAAAGAGCGGCGAAATTTTTTCTGTGAAGATGAACGGCGCATCTCTTGAGGCGAAGAGCGTGATCATCGCAGCTGGGGCAAGCCACAGGAAGCTTGGAGTTCCGGGAGAGAGGGAGTTTACCGGCCGCGGCGTTTCATACTGCGCTACCTGTGACGGCGCGTTCTACAAAGACAGGATTACCGTTGTTGTGGGAGGGGGCGATGTGGCGCTCGAGGAGGCGCATTTTCTCACCAGGTTTTCTTCGAAGGTCTACCTTGTCCACAGGCGCGATTCTTTTCGCGGCGCGGATATTCTGCAGAAGAGGATTTTTTCCAGCGAAAAGATTGTCCCTGTATACAACAGCGTTCTTGAATCGGTAAACGGCGATGATGCGGTAAGGTCTGTTTCTGTAAAGGACATTGTTACGGGCCGGCGCAGCGAAATAAAAACTGACGGTGTTTTCGTGTTTATCGGCTACGATCCTAACACGGGATTTCTTGACAGGGAAATTCTCAACGAAGCAGGCGAGGTCACTGTGGACATGAACATGAATACATATGTTGAAGGTCTGTTTGCAGCAGGCGATATCCGCAGCGGATCAAAAAAACAGATAGTCATGGCCTGTGCTGACGGCGCTACTGCCGCCATGTCAGCCTACGATTATATAACAGAGATATCGTGCAGGTGAGCAGGTCGTGCGCTGAATGTGGAATAAATAATTCTGTTTGACGGTTCAGCGGTGTGTGGTCTGATCATCCTGATATGAATATGCAGTCCGGAATTTTTTTCAGCAATAATGCTTTACAGTATCTGCGGCGCTAACATATCTGTTACATGGAACCGGTATTATCCGGCCGCACCAAACACCTGAAGGTATTTCGATATGAAATGTATTAAACCTGCTGCTGCGGCAGTTGCAGTGCTCATTGCATTCTGCGGCTGCGGTAAAAAGTATCCTGACTACTCTCAGTATATAAACGACATCATCCTTTCGCAGGAGAGTTTTTTTGAAAAACTGGATGCCTCTGACAGCCCTGAAAAAATTGTTAAGGCCGTGAACGAGTTCGGAGAAAGCCTTCTTTCCCTTGAGGAGAGGGGAAAGAAACTCAGGGAAAAATACCCTGAAAGCGCAAGCTGGGAATCACTGCCCCCCGATGATCTGAAAGATGAATGGGAGAGGTTCCAGGTGAAGTGGTCTGAGTTTGAGGAGAAGATGAAACTGAAGAAATCCGGCGATGCAAAGTACAGGAACATGCTTGCTGACCCGCGCGTAAGGGATGCCTTCAGGGAGCTTGGCAGCATAACAGATAACCTGAACTTCCTGTAATTTTTACAGGAACCTTGAACAGAATTTTTCTATGCCATAAAAAATTATCTCGCCAATACGGTCAAGACGCCTGTTGTCAATTGAAAGTGTTTCAAGGTCGAAATACCTGTCGCTCAGAAAAAGTGAACGCGAAACCGACAGCTCGATCATTGGAACAGTCCTGCCGAATGTCCGCATGATGTAACCCTTGCCGTCATGAATTGC
>CAYTSF010000174.1:0-6170 GCA_964440335.1 uncultured Leptospirales bacterium | reverse complement strand
CTTAATATTAAGTGCCGGGTATATGAAGGCAACAGGTAAGGTTTATGGCAGAAAATGAAAAGAAACTCTGGGGCGGAAGGTTTGATGGATCGGCCTCTGATATAACAGAACGCATATCGCGTTCGGTGCATTTCGATTGCAGGCTCTACAGGCAGGACATTCGCGGTTCAATCGCACACGCGAAGATGCTGCATAAAATCGGCGTTCTTGACGGGACGGAGCTTGCTGAAATTATTTCAGGGCTTACTCAGATCAGGGACGAGATTGATCGCGGCGGGTTCGAGTTTCTCGCGTCCCGCGAGGACATCCACATGAACATCGAGGCAACACTCACTGAGCGTATAGGCGACGCCGGCAAGAGGCTGCACACCGGCAGGTCGAGGAACGACCAGGTTGCCACGGACGTTCGCATGTTCATCATGGACGAGTCCACTGTGATAGAAGGCCTTATGGAAAAACTCATTTCCGTGCTTGTGGCAACGGCCGAGGAGCACATTGATGTGATCATGCCGGGTTACACGCACATGCAGGTGGCGCAGCCAGTGAGGTTCAGCCACCACATGCTGGCCTACGCCTGGATGCTGGTGCGCGACAGGAAGAGGCTCAGGGATGCGGTGAGTTCATGCAGCAGGATGCCCCTGGGGAGCGGCGCGCTGGCCGGAGTGAATTATGCCAGCGACAGGGAGTTTCTCCGTACGGAGCTGGGTTTCGATTCGGTTATCATGAATTCCATGGACGCGGTGAGCGACCGGGACTTCATGCTCGATTTTCTCTACTTCGCTTCGGTACTGGGCATGCACCTTTCGCGCTTCTGCGAGGAGCTCATACTCTGGTCATCATCGGAGTTTTCTTTTATAAGGCTGGCGGATTCGGTCACCACCGGTTCATCGATCATGCCGCAGAAGAGGAACCCTGACGTGGCAGAGCTTGTGCGCGGAAAGACCGGCAGGTTGTATGGAAACCTTCTGTCGATGCTTACTGTACTTAAAGGTCTCCCCATGACATACAACCGTGACATGCAGGAGGACAAGGAGCCTCTATTTGACACGGTGGATACTGTACAGCTCTGCCTCGAGGGAGTGGCCGAGATGGTCTCCACCATGAAAGTTAACTCTGAGAGGATGAGGCTCGCCGTGCGCAGCAACTTCTCCACTGCAACAGACCTTGCCGATTACCTGGTGCGCAAGGGAGTGCCATTCAGGGAGTCCCATGAAATATCGGGCAGCATAGTCAAGTACTGTGAAACTGAGGGCCGGGACTTCTTCGCCCTTACTGCTGCGGAACTTAAAAAATTCTCTGAACTGATAGATGATGAAATTGTAAGTATCCTTGATCCATCGGGCGCGCCCGAACGCAAACTCTCTGCCGGGGGAACATCGCGTGCTTCAATACTCGAACAGGTCAGGCTGCTGAAGAATGAACTTGAAGCATAGCAGCCCGCGCGCCAGGAGAATACTCATTTATGCCGCCGCGGTATTCATTGCAGCGGCAGCGGTAGTTATCGGAGTGGATGTTTACGTAGGCCTGTCGGCACGCGGTTCTGTCACAACGGACATAAACCAGCTTCCGCATAACAGGTGCGGGCTTCTGCTGGGCACAAGCAAGTACAGGGTAGAGGGAGGGGTGAACCCCTGGTTCATCAACAGGCTCGATGCGGCGGCCGCGCTTTACCACTCGGGCAAGGTCGACTTCATCATCGCTACCGGAGACAATGCTGATAAGAGTTACAACGAGCCCAGGGCCATGCTGGCAGAGCTGAAGGAGCGGGGGGTCCCGGCTGACAGGGTATACCTTGATTACGCCGGGTTCAGGACACTGGATTCAATAGTAAGGGCCAGGGAGATTTTCGGGCAGAGTTCGATCACTGTTATATCGCAGCGTTTTCATAACGAGAGGGCCGTTTATATCGGCAGGCATTACGGAATTGATGTTACCGGATTCAACGCTGAAGACAGCGGGGATTCGGGCTGGTTCAAAGTGAGGAGCCGTGAGGTCTTCGCAAGGTTCAGGGCATTCCTTGACCTGCATGTGCTGAAGGAGAAGCCCCGGTTCCTTGGTGAAAAAATCGAGATAAATTAGTTGGCGCTGACCATGATGTTGTCGTAATCCGCCATTGCGCTGCTATGGGTGTTGTTGGAATCTGTCAGTATGCCGATGACCGAGGGCTGGAACTTGGGGTCCCTGCCGAAAAGGTTCCTGTAATCCTCGAGAACATTCCGTTTTACCGTGACCCACTTCTTCATGTTCTTCTTGCCCGAGGCAACAACAACGTACCTGCCTTCATACAGCGTGACACCCATTTTTTTCGCACTGCGGTAAACCACCTTGCCCACGGGGAGCGTCGTGCTCCAAACGTACTTAATCCAGTCCGAGGGCTGGTTCTGCCAGTCGAGGCCGGGGACACGCTTTCTCTGAAAGAGAACGTAAAATCCGGCTGCCGAATCGTTTTTACCCTTTGAGTCCTCATTGCCACCGGCTGGCAATGCCTGTATCCGC
Organism: uncultured Leptospirales bacterium; assembly: GCA_964440335.1. GTDB lineage: Bacteria > Spirochaetota > UBA4802 > UBA4802 > UBA5550 > JAAYBQ01. The sequence goes on along the minus strand of CAYTSF010000174.1, from coordinate 3,674 downwards.
CACTCCCAGGATATGAAGGGGTACTTGTAAATGTCCCACCATATCCTGTCTGACCCGATGAGCTTGTTCTCGTTGATGAGTCTGCCGATCTGGATAGACTTGTTCATCTCAAGGGTCGAGGCACGGAGGAACTTCCTGTCTCCCTCTACCATTATGCTGTATATCTTAATTGCATTTTCGTATGAATCGCGCGCCTGCCATCCTGAAAACGGGTCATTGCCGTAACTCTGGAAGTCCTCGAGCATTATGTAGTTCTGCTCCGGATGAAGAACCATCGTATTATAAACCTGCGGACTTGCAATGGCATAGAACAGAATAACCAGCGTGAACAGCAACCTTCTCATGGCGCCTCCAGTAAAAATGATTTACATTTTCTGTGTGACTGAATTAATGCGTAAAGAATAGCAATGAGCTTTTATAAAGCAAATAATAAATAGAGCAAGCCGGTAAAAAATGTTCAACGAAGATGAAAAGGCCTCATGGTTTAAAAAAACATATTTCATGGTTAGAAGCGCCAGGGCCTACAGAAAGCTGTATAAACAGTTTGCCTCCATTAAAGGCAGGCCTATGATATGGGGCGCATGGAACGTTGTGCTGTCGGGCCCGAACATCAGCATCGGTAAAAACGTTACCATCGTGGCTGCTGAAGGATTCAGGACTACACTCTCCACGACAAAGATGTTCGGATGCGAGGGAAGTATTACCATCGGCGACAACGTGCTTGTCATGAACGGGGTGCGCATCAGCAGCGCCAACAAAATTGTTATCGGTGACGACTGCATGCTGGCGAACTTCTGCTACATCATGGACGCAGACTGGCACGACGTTTATGACAGGACCAGCTCTCCGGGCAGTAACGCGCCTGTAATTCTTGAAAAGGGAGTGTGGATAGGCGACTCGGCTATTGTGTGCAAGGGTGTGCGTATAGGTGAGAATTCAATTATCGGCGCGGGGTCTGTTGTGCGAAACGATGTTCCGGCAAATACAATTGTAATCGGAAACCCGGCCAGGGTTGTAAAGAAATTTGATCCCCGCAAAGTTGTAACAATGGGCAGCCTTTATGACAGGCCGGAATCCCTGAAGGGGATAAAAAAATGAAGATATGCCTGTTATGCTACAGGGGCAATCCCTACTCGGGCGGCCAGGGGATATATTTAAAGTATATCGCGGAGGAGCTTGTGCGGCAGGGGCACGATGTCCATGCGGTTGTGGGCCCGCCATACCCCGGCAACATGAAGGGGGTGGTTGTCCATTCCATACATAATAACGAGTATTATGTGAAGAAGGGACGGGCGGTCATCGATCCCGCTGATCCTTTCGGGATATTCAGCCCCATAAACGCCTACGAGTGGGCCCACAGCAGGCTCGGGGCTTTTCCTGAAATAAGCTCGTTCGGGTACAGGGCTTTTTTCCTGCTGCGCAGGTTACATGAAAAATATAAATTCGACGTGATCCATGACAATCAGTGCCTGAGCTACGGCCTGCTTTTCATGAAGGCACTGGGTATTCCTGTACTGGCAACCATACACCATCCGCTTTCAGTTGACCTTCGCACTGTGCTGGAACGCGCCGAGTCTTTCACCCGCAAATTCCGCTACGTCATGTTTTACCCTACACTCATGCAGACCATTGTGTCGAAGAGGCTGGACCAAATAATCACAGTTTCAGAAGACTCAAAGAGGATGAACCACAGAGACTTCGGCGTGCCCCTTGAGATGCAGACAGTGGTGTACAACGGCATTGACACCGGGATGTTCAGGCCGGTAAAAGTTGCAAAGAACAAAAAAGACATCATATTCGTCGGCAACATCGAGGATGGCAAGAAGGGATTCGTCTACCTGCTCAAGGCCATGACCCTTGTGAAGTCCGATGTGCGGGTCGTTGTCGTTGACGGCGGCGCTCCACACAGGAAGATCACCAACATGCTCATTGATAAACTGGACCTGCGCCACAGGGTACACTTTGCGGGCACCGCCACCACCGAAGATCTTGTGAAGTTATACTCACAGTCTGCCATTGCGGCAGTGCCATCGGTCTACGAGGGGTTCGGGTTCCCCGCGGGCGAGGCAATGGCCTGCGGCGTGCCTGTCATATCGAGCGACGGCGGCGCGCTGCCTGAGGTCGTGGGCGACGCGGGGGTGATTGTACCATCGCGCGACGAGGCCGCACTTGCCGCAGCCATAGACAGCCTTGTGAATGACACGAAGATGTTGAAACATTATTCAGAGGCTGGACTTGCCCGTGTGAAGAAAGAGTTCAGGTGGGAGAGTGCAGTGCAGCAGATGGTGAAGGTTTACAGTGGGCTCATGTGAATCCGGCAGCAAGCCTTCAAAATTTTTTTGAATGTATTGATTCTGTCATGCGTAATGTTTAGCATTAACCTGTAACCTGGAGGATATGAATGAATGCCCTGAAAATATTTATAATACCCGCTCTCCTGTTCATGGCCCTTGCAGTAGCAGCACCTGCCGCTTCGCCGGTTACGGAGGATGAGGCTGTTGTACTTGCAAAGGAATTTCTTGCAAAACAGAAATACGCATCGCAGTACGAAACATCATCACCGGTCGTTTCTCTTGAGGGTGATTTATACTACGTGCAGTTCAGCATGAAAAGGAAAAATGTCAAGCCGGGCATATGCATTATTTCGGTGAACAGGAAAACCCGTGAAGTGAAGATTGTGCCGGTTGAATGAGAATGGATGCAGATTAAATCCTGATGTTGTAACCTTCTGCTATGCGGTAGAGTTCGATTTTATTGTTGATGCCAAGCTTGTTGTAAATGTTGGTCAGGTGTCTCTCCACAGTGCGTTCTGAGATTCCAAGTTTATCCGATATCTCTTTATATGTGGAGCCGGATACAACAAGTGCTGTTATTTCAAGTTCCCTCCCTGTAATGCCGAAGGTCTTCTGAAATTTAAGCACGTCCTTTATCTCGCTTGATATTACAAGGATACCTGAGTTGTCCCTGAACCTGTCCTTAATCCCAGAAACATAAGCCCTTGCATGTATTGGCTGCGATTCAGTTTTATAACTGATAATCGTTGTGAAATTTTTTATTTCACAGGCAACAACAGATTTTATACTGCTGCTGAAATCACCGTTATCAATAATAATATCCGTGAATGAACGCTTTCGCAGTTTGCCGTCAGGCCCATTGCACAATAAACCGGCCCCCGTGTTGCATTCGACTATCATCAAATCATTATCCAGAACAAAGACAAACTCGCTTATGTGCGAAATGATTTCGTCCGACTTCAATGTGCCCTTCAGGTTCATGAACCTGAACCTTGAAACAAGGAAGTAGAGGCCAATAATGAAAAAGTCAAAGATAGCAACCCCGATAAACTGGTATTCGCTGATCCCGAATAATGGAAGGATGAGTGTCAGGATATAACTCGTCATGTAGGATATGCTGAAAAAAATCAGTATGAGCCTTGACTGGATCCTCTCCTTGTTGCTTGCGGTTTTAAGATTCCATTTGATGAGAACTGCGATGGAGGCTGAATATATTATGAACAGGGCAGCAATGTAAAACTGCATGCGCATGCTGCCCGAGTTGATTATCCCCAGCCATTCATTGTTATATTTTATGATGCTGCTGAAAATAAAAAAATCCGCCCAGTTAGTAATGATAAGAATGATAAATGGAAGGTAGTTCAGCACAAGGTAATATGG
>CAYTSF010000173.1:0-6247 GCA_964440335.1 uncultured Leptospirales bacterium | reverse complement strand
TAATGTAATTGCGGAACCCGTCTGCTACCGGCTCCAGCACGGCAAATGAGTCAACATCGGTTTTATCCTGCGAAGCGTCCATGCGTCCCGGCGTGAAGGGGACTTTGACATCGTGACCGGCATTTTTTGCAGCCTGTTCAACCCCTGCGCAGCCGGCCAGAACAATCAGGTCGGCCAGCGAAACCTTTTTACCGCCGGTCTGCGTGCTTTCGAACTCTTTCCGGATTCCTTCAAGAACCTGCAGTACTTTCTTTAACCGGGCGGGCTGGTTGACGGCCCAGTCCTTCTGCGGTGCAAGACGGATGCGCGCGCCGTTTGCTCCGCCGCGTTTGTCTGAACCACGGAAAGTGGATGCCGAAGCCCAGGCTGTTGAAACAAGTTCAGCTATCGACAGGCCGGATGCCAGAATCTTTACTTTGAGGGAGGCAATGTCCTGCTCATCAATCAGCTTGTGGTTGACCGCAGGGATTGGGTCCTGCCATATCAGTTCCTCTGCAGGCACCTCCGGCCCCTGGTAACGCGATCTTGGTCCCATGTCGCGGTGGGTTAGCTTAAACCAGGCGCAGGCAAAAGCATCTGCAAACTCGTCCGGATTTGCCAGATAGCGCCGTGCAATTTTTTCGTAAACAGGATCAAACTTGAGTGAAAGGTCAGCTGTAGTCATCATGGGCCGTTGTTTTTTAGACGGATCGTGTGCATCAATAACCATGTCTTCATCATCTACATCTTTTGCCAGCCATATATATGCCCCTGCGGGGCTTTTAAGAAGTTCCCACTCATACTTGAAAAGAACTTTCAGATATCCCATATCCCATTTAATCGGATTGGGCTTCCAGGCCCCTTCAATTCCACTGGAAATGGTATCGCCGCCTTTACCGCTTTTGTAACTGCTTTTCCAGCCCAGGCCCTGTTCTTCGACCGGGGCAGCTTCGGGTTCCGGGCCAACATGCTTCGGGTCACCCGCGCCGTGGGCCTTGCCGAAGGTATGTCCGCCTGCGACCAGAGCAACAGTTTCTTCATCATTCATGGCCATCCGCGCAAATGTCTCACGGACATCATTTGCGGATGCAGCGGGTATTGGATTTCCGTTCGGTCCTTCCGGGTTCACGTAAATCAGGCCCATCTGCACGGCTGCCAGGGGATTCTCGAGCTCCCTTTCGCCGGAATAGCGCTTATCGCCAAGCCACTCGCTTTCGTTCCCCCAGTAAACGTCTATCTCAGGTTCCCATATGTCCTCGCGGCCACCACCGAAACCGAATGTCTTAAAGCCCATGGATTCAAGCGCGCAGTTACCGGCCAGTATCATAAGGTCGGCCCAGGAAATCTTCTTCCCGTATTTCTGCTTGACCGGCCACAGAAGACGGCGGGCCTTGTCCAGGTTCACGTTATCAGGCCAGCTATTAAGCGGGGCGAAGCGCTGGTTGCCTGAACCGGCGCCTCCCCGGCCGTCACCCATACGGTAAGTTCCGGCGCTGTGCCATGCCATGCGTATGAAGAGCGGACCATAGTGGCCCCAATCGGCCGGCCACCAGTCCTTTGAGTCGGTCATGAGCGCATAGAGGTCATTCTTGACGGCCTTCAGGTCAAGTTTTTTGAATTCTTCTGTATAATTAAATCCTTCACCCATGGGATCGCTCATTGAAGAATGCTGGTGAAGAATACCAAGGTTCAACTGGTTGGGCCACCAGTCACGGTTCGACGTACCTCTGGCAGCTGTACTGCCAGTTACCGGGCATTTGCTGTTTTCTTTCATATAATTCTCCTTATCGTTAACCTGGTTTTGTGTTATACACATTAAATGAAATAAAAATGGTAAAATCCTGTTAAACCCATAATAAATTGGTATTCCACAATTGCCATTGTTCACCACCCGCCATAAGCGGGTAGTGAACATATAATTATGTTTATATCCACTTTATGAATGGTATATTATCGGTGGTAAGCAATATACCAATAAAAGCGATTAAAGACAAAAAAAACCGACTTTTTAATTAGAATCGAAAAGCCGCAAAAAGAGAGACTACTTTACTACGCAGCAGGCTGCAATGCAGCAAAGGATGACAGGCATAAAGCATCATATATTTATTGTTATATGAAAAGAAAATTTAACGCGGGGAAAATTGAATCATGGCCGCTGGTTTTATCCGGGGATGCAATTATACTGCCGCAATGGCGTAGCGGTCAGCGGAGTTTTGATTCAAGCTGCGCAATGGACATGCCGTATTTAAGATTCATGCGGCGAAGCCTCTGGGCAAGCACGGTGGCCAGCTCTTTCATTATTTTAAGGGAGAAGCGGGAGTTGATGTCACTAAGTTCATCAAAGGATTTTTTCGGGATGAACAGAAGGGTGCCGTTGCTGCGGCAGACAACTGACGCTGAATGTTTTTCGTTATTAAGGATAGACATCTCTCCGAAAAAATCACCGGGGTCAAGCTGCTGGAGCCGCTTGTACTTGTTGCCGCTTATATTTTTTACAACATCAAAGTCCCCTTTTACAATAAAGTAAAGCCCCCTGGGGTCATCGTTCTCCCTGATGATCATTTCCATTTCGCGGGTGGCGATAACTTCTGTAATGCGACTGACCTCTTCCAGTTCATCGTTTGTAAAGCCGTTAAAAAATTCGATGAGTTTAAGGTATTTAATCATTTAAGTTCATCTCCATTTGATGTTTCATGGCAGGGGATCAATGTCATCCTTCACCTGGCGCGCTCTTTATTTAACACGGGTGGCCTATGCTTTACAGTATGCGCCATTTATGTAAATCCGTCCTCTTCTGTATATCGGCAAAGTACATAAACTTTGGCGAATTTTATATTCATGTTTGCATTTAACGGCAACATGACGCATGTTCCCCTGTTAAGCAGAAACCTGAACCTGCAGTTAAGGATGAACGAACGCCTGACAATTAACCTCATTACTGCCAGTCACAGCAATTCCCGTTGGCCTGCACGCTCAGATGTGATAGTAAATGATAAAAAATATCCCTGCTGACGAATTTATTTTACCGGCACAAATAAAATGAAAAATTCCAAAAAAATGCTTTCAATTCCTGCAAATTATACCAGTTTATATCAGACTCGTTTCCAAACTGGCGTTTGATACCTTCAGAAAGCCTGAAGAGGTTTTTTAAGGTCAGCTTTTCAAAGCATCACTTCGGCCTTGCTCAGTGCATCGCCTGCATTGTGCTGACATGCTGACATCGTGTCAGCACGGGCTTCGCCCATCAGACCCGGTAAAACAACAGGAAAAGAAACAGGTCTATTAATAAGCTGATGCTCACTACCGGTTGACCTGAACAGTGTAACCAGGCACAGGTTTCTTCAGGGACAAATTTTGATTTTTTATGGCGCGGGGAAAACAGATGACTATTGATAAAATTAAAACAATATTTATGGTGCTGCTTGCGGCACTGGTGCCATCGTGCGGCGGAGACATAGCTGATATCGCCTTTGATAAAATATCAACAGTCTACTGCGCGGGAAACAACCTTAACAGTTCGGGAACATCAGTTCCTGTCTACTGGAAGGACGGCACACTGACTGCGCTGCCGCCTGTTGATTCAGCGAATGATTCAGACGTCACGTCAATTTTTGTAAGCGGGGGTGATATCTACTGCGGTGGCTATGGCATTAACAGTTCGAGTGTCTCCGTCCCCGGTTACTGGAAGAACGGAACATGGGTGGGCCTCACACCGCTTGTAGCCGGGAGCAATGCATCAGTGAACTCAATTTTCATTTCGGGCAGTGATATCTATTGCGGTGGCTGGTGCTATGACAGTTCAAGTGTAGTTACCCCGGGATACTGGAAGAACGGTGTATGGCTTACTCTTTCCGCCCTTGACGCAACAAAAAGCTCGGAGGTGTTTTCAATTATCTTATCGGGCAAGGACATTTACTGTGGCGGTTACAGCGTTAACACTTCAGATGCAGCGGTTCCGGGATACTGGAAGAACGGAATATGGGTGGGCCTCACACCGCTTACTGCAGCAGAGAACGCCATGGTTTTATCAATTGTTGTTTCAGGTAGCAATGTTTACTGTGGAGGATTTTGCACAAGTTCGGGTGTACCTATCCCCGGTTACTGGAAGAACGGTACATGGGTTGGGCTCACTCCGCTTTCCGCGACGAACAGTTCTCAGGTAAAATCCCTTGCGATATCAGAAGGCCGCTTATATGCCGGTGGTTACAGCATAAACAGTTCAGGTTTAGCGGTTCCAGGTTACTGGAATGGCGGTAAATGGACAGGGCTTCCGGTTATTTCTCCGGCAAACGGTTCATATGTCTTGTCAGTTGACGTTTCAGGTAATGATATATATGCCGGCGGGTATAGTGCAAACAGTACAGGTACAAACATACCCGGTTACTGGAAGAACGGTGAATGGATCGAACTCTCCATGATTGCTCCAGACCAGGGAGCCATGGTTAATGCAGTGTTCGTCACTTCACCGTGAGTGAACAGGCTTAGAGCCCCATAAGTAAGGAACAACCAGCGGGAATTTTTTTATTTCAGCCCATCAACAAGTCCGGGGTAATACCTCTCAAGGTATGCCTGTGTATCAGTGTCGTTCAGGTCAAATCCTGACGAATCCACTTTTTTCCTGAGTTGCCTGGACTTTATCATATAGACCATTGTGCACTGCTGGTCCTCGCTGTACCGCGTATCAACCATTGCGCCGCTTTTAACTATGTCCAGGACTTCAAGGCCAATCCGCATACTTTCAGTATCAGTTGATGAACGGTCAGGAAGCAATAAATGTGATTTTATCAGTTCACGGGCAAAGCCGTAACAGGCATTCATTAAGGCATCTCTCCTGGCCGATTCCTTCCTTGCGGTAATCCCCTTAACAGTATCCTCAGGCTTCCCCGTGGCTGTAACCCTGCACGTGTCATCATCAATCCACTCTATAACGGACTTTGATGACAGGTCATCACCGGCTGTAAGTGCCGGTGAAAATATCAGGTTTGCCGCAAAAGCGATGCATATAGCGGCAACAGTAACCAGACTGATGCTTTTCAGAGAAAACACACTATGAATACAGCTGTAAGCCTGCACGAATAAAAGTTTCATATGACCTCCCGTTTCCACACATTATGTATAAAGATTCTCATGAATTACTGCAAGTAAAACCTGACATTTCAAAAGCGCTTGATCCTCTTCACTGCAGCAGCAACCTCCTTCAGGTAATATGAATTCACGCTGCTGAAATCCTGCGGCGGCCCGTTCTTAATGTAGTCATCAACGGGCTGGATAATGTTTACCGGTTTATCGCTCCACTGTTCATCGAACTGAAGGTCCCATTCAATATGGTCGCTGTATACAGCAACGGAATACTCATACTCGCCGTCGTATCCCTCGAACCAGTAGTCCCTGTAAAGGGCTTTGCCTTTATCGGTCAATTATCACCTCGAAATGATTATGCATCCCCCGCCTGCCGGAGACGGGCTGGAGGCAACTGTGGACAACCAGTTCCTGTTTTGTATACCTTTGCACCTGAAGGTGCCCTTAACACAATAAGCATATATTCCGGATATTAAAAATTTTTATTGACCGCTTTTTCCAATATACTGATAATTAATTATGGAGAAAGAGAGAGCTATAAATTATTGGGTTGAATCAGCCGCCAGTGATGAAGAGGCCATGAATACACTTTATAATAATGGCCATTATTCATGGGCCCTGTTCATCGGGCATCTTGTCATCGAAAAACTTCTCAAAGCATACTATATTAAAAACAGAGACCTTGATTTTCCTCATATACACCAGCTTCTTCGCATAGCGGAGGAAGCGGGACTTAATCTGTCTGATGAGCAGAAGGATTTTTTACTGGAAGTAACCACGTTCAATATTAAAGCACGCTATGCCGATTACAAATCAAGGTTTCAAAAAAAAGCAACCGGGGAATTTGCAGAGACATATATAGTAAAAATCAGGGAGTTCCGTGAATGGCTTCAGATGATGATAAAAAAATAATCCGCAAAATTATCAATGACTATATCGAATGCCTGCGCAAAAACGAAGTCAGGTTATGGCGCCTGTATCTATACGGCTCTTTTGCCCGTGGTACCAACACCAGGTACAGCGATATTGACCTTGCCGTATTCCTTGATAAAGATGATATAGACGGATTTGAAGATGATGCATTATTAATGAAACTAACCCGTGACATAGACCTTAGGATAGAACCTCACTCTTTTGCCCGCACGGACTTTGATGAAACCGACCCCTTTATTCGGGAGATAATTACTAC
>CAYTSF010000172.1:0-6428 GCA_964440335.1 uncultured Leptospirales bacterium | reverse complement strand
GCTGAAAAAACCGAACTCGGTGCCTGTACGGGTAAATGCTGGAGCGTTTATTACATCTGTCGCAAGGAGTGTTTTAAGCAGGAGATATTTAAAGTCCCAGTTCAGTTCAAATAGCATGCGGTGATAGGTTATGTCCGGGTCTGAATAGAGTCGGTTGCCGCCTGTAGTATCCTCAAGCTCCTTCACGCCGTAGTTAAAGTAATCACCGGTTGTGCTGTCGTATACCACCGGCCTGCCGTTCTCCATGTACACGCCGTCGTCATCAAGGGTAAATGCGCCGTAGATATACCCTGCGCGGACAAAGTACTTATCGCCGTACCATGTGAGCGCCGCTATGTGTGTGGCAGAAATGTTGTTGTTGCACAGAAAATCCAGGTCCTTCTCTCCGTCACCGCCTGACTGAAAAGCATAGGCGGCGAGCACCGTAAAGTTGTTCCCTGAATCCGTAGTGGCTACCGGTATTTCAAAGAGAAGCCCGGCAAGGTACTGCTGTGCCGTAAGGATCGCGTTTGCCCCTATCTTGAGTGGCTTATTCGTCCCCATCATGCTATCATAAAACTCAAAGAAAAAGACTTCGTTGTCATGGACAAAATACGGTGAAGGGGGCGTCGTGTAATCCCCGGCATAAAGCCCGGACGATCCAGATAAAATAAACATTGCCGCGATGATTGATGCTAAATTAAATATTTTCATGATTGCAACCTCCGGTTAATCGAGTCGGAACGTGATGCCAATACCTGGAATGTATGAAACGAACATGTTCTCCTGTTCGAATCCCCATACTGTCCTGAAAGAGACCGAAATAAAAATTCCATCCGATATTGCCATATTATACCCCGTGATTGCCATTGCTATTACGCAGTCGTCGGCGTACCTGTTGCTGAACTCACCGTCTATTGCCGGCCTTGAAAGCAGAACCTGGTAGCCTGTACCCGCGCCGATGTAAAAATTTTCTGTAAACATAAACCTTGCGTTTAACGAGGGCATGAACGAAAGGGCATTCATGTCAAAGGTGTGGCTCACGCTGCCGCCTTCAATCCATCTGTCCTCCGAGGCAGCGGCATTGACAGTATCCTCACCCGAATAGAGGCTGTTAAATCCCAGCGTCGCACCGAACTGAACGAAATCCCCGCCCCAGAACTCGATCCCGGCGGCATACTGGTTGCGGTTCACATCCACGGGAATCTCCTCTTCAATATGATCAATGTATGCGCCTGAAGTATAGCTGTAGCCTCCCCAGATATTCACATCCAGGCCTCCCGCATAAATCAGTGGCGGGATGCTGATTGATAGAATAAACAAAATTACAAGGTATTGAATACGCTTTAGCATATGATTCACCTCCATACATGGATTTACATAAAAAAATATACACCATGCGGCAGCAAAAATTATTTTATTACACCATTCATAGACGGATTATACAGATCATGATGGTCCCGCGAGCTGCCCGAAATGTCATCATCGCTGAGGCGGATTGTGAAAATAACAACCGCGGGAAAGCAATTCCTGAAAAAATCATTTGACTGAAGCGTGCTCAATGCTGCTTTTTAATTTTCAATGGAAAAGAATATTTCATCAAGAATACTCTTCGAGGATAATCACATCATCGTCGTAGACAAACCAGCGGGCATGCTTTCACAGGGGGACATATCCGGCGACATGTCGCTGCTTGATCTCTTAAAAAAACATGTGAAGGATAAATACGCCAAACCGGGCGAGGCATTCATGGGCCTTGTTCACAGACTCGACAGGCCCGTGTCAGGGCTCATGGTCTATGCACGCACATCCAAGGCAGCATCAAGACTTCACGAAGAAATCACTTCGGGCAGGATGGAGAAATACTACCTGGCATTGACTGACACAAAACCCGTACCAGCCGCAGGATGGCATAAACTCGAAAACTACCTTGTTCGCGAAAAAAACATTACACATATAGCTACAAAAAGAACGAGGAACTCACAGCAGGCACTCCTGCACTACTCTGTGATCAGCAATGGAGGCGGCAGGGGACTTTTCCTTATAAAACTGGAGACAGGGAGGAAGCACCAGATCAGGGCCCAGCTTTCAGGAATGGGCTGCCCTGTGCTTGGTGACGCCGGTTATGGCTCAAATAAAAATGCAGGCAGATCAATCTGCCTGCATTCTGTATGCCTTGCTTTTAATCACCCGGTAAAAAAAGAATTCATGGAGTTTTATTCAACCCCGCCGGATAGTTTCATGTCAGGATCAGGAATTGATGCTGACACGCTTAAAGGCGAACTGTCAGAGAAAATTAAAGCTTTCAGGGATCAGGCTTTTTTGTCAAAACCTGTTCCTTTCTTCTCAGGCGGCTGAAACCCCACATCCTTTTTGATTATGGGTTTACCGCCGGTTGCCTCTCTGGCTGCCGCAATCGTGTTTTTCTTTGCGTTTTCCACTGCTCCTTTAAAAAGCATATGGCTTCCGTGCTCAGTGTTTACCTTCATGCTTTCCTCCCGTTAAAACATGAATATATTAATAGACAGGTTTCAGTAGAGTCACCGGCCTTTATGCAGCCTGAAATGATTCTTCAGGAAACTTCGCCCGCTGCATACCGGCCGGAACCGGTCAGAAACGTATCTAATACTTCGCCTGATAATTTTAAAAGATCAATTGTTTCAGTAAGCCTTATTATTGTAATAAACTGGTATTCCACATTTGTTATTGTATACGCTCGCCCATGGCGAACGGAAAACATATAATTATGTGTATATCCACTTTGTTACTGGTATAAATTTAAAAAAGCTTCAGTTGATTGTCATCTTTTTTGCGCTGTTTTGGCCCTCTTTTTTCAGATTCGAGAAGTTCTTTCTCAATCCTGTCAAGGAACCTGCTCCTTTTATGTTCAAGGATTCTCCCCCTGTAAAGTCTTTTTTTTGCATGTGAGAGATAAACCGAACCCACCCCCCTGGTGAGCGCAACATAAAAAATCCTCTCCTCCTCAGCCGCATTCTCCTGGCCGAAAAGGCTGAAGGGAATAACCCCCTCCTCGCAGCCTGGTATAAAAACCGTGTTGAATTCGAGCCCCTTGGATGAATGTATTGTTATGAGAGAAACCGCCTCGAGCCCATGAACGTAATCATCCGCCCCTTTGCGCAGTGCTGAAGACCTGAAAAATTCCGCGAGGTCAAAGACCCGGCTTAAATTCCGCTCAACAAGGTGCCTGTCATATTCCGGATTTTCGCTCCCTGCAATAAAGTTCAGCATAGAGGCAAGGCTTTCCTTCATATCAATCATGGTTGAAAGTTCAGGATGTTCACCCTCTGCGCCTGCACCCTGACCTTCAAATGCCATGCGTATAATCCCAAGAAGTGACACATATGGTTCGCTGAAATAAAAAGCCTCAGTGTCAACCTTCTGGTACGGGATGCCGTGGTTGGAGAGGGCCTCCACAAGCGGAGCGAACATGAATGACGACCGGCAGAGGATCGCAAAATCCGACAGCCCCAGGCCTGAACCCGTGCCGTCAGACATGCCGCTATCCATTGAAAAACTCCTCACTCCGCCAAGCATATTCTCTATTGATGAGGCTATCTGGTCAGCCTCTGCCCTGTCGCTTTCGCATTCACTTATCTTCAGGCGCAGGCCTTCACCGGGCCCCACCAGGTATTCACCCTTGCCGAGCACCTGTCCGGCTGCGCGCAGAAGTCTGTTTCCGCACCTGAAGCTCCTTGTGAGATGAACAGTCTTTGTGGCCGGATAGTCACTCTTCAGCGCATCAATGTACTTAACGTCAGAACCGCGAAATCCGTATATTGCCTGGTCAGGGTCGCCGATGACAAACAGCCCGTGCCCGTCAGGCGGTGTGAGGAGCCGGATGAAGCTGTACTGCGCCGCGTTAATGTCCTGGAACTCATCAACAAGGAGCCAGGGCATGCGCCTGTTATATTTTTCCCGAAGTTCAATGTCTGATGCGAGCATTGTGCATGGAATGTCTATGAGGTCATCAATATCAATTGAGTTATACATGGTAAGCTTTTCAATGTATCTTCCCATGAGAAGAGGGTCTGCGTCGCACTGCACACCCTGTTTGGCCGATGAAATCATCTTCAGCGCATTGCCCGCCTTTTTTCTGTCTGGCAGGATTTCACGGACAACCTGGAGCCTCATGTCATCAGAGAGTATTTTAAAGTTCTCATCAATGTAAAGCCTGTCAATGTTCTCACTTATGATGGAAAGCCCCAGTGAATGGAATGTGGCCACAGTAAGCCCTGAGTCAATAAGTTCACCGCCGACCCGTTCCCTCACCTCGCCCGCTGCCCTGTTGGAAAAAGTGAGCGCCGCGATCTCACGCGGAAGAGCCAGGCCGTTTTTTACAAGATAGTTAATGCGCTCCGAGAGCATTCTCGTCTTGCCCGAACCGGGCCCTGCTATTACAAGGCAGGGGCTCTCAGTCCAGGTTGCGCCCAGGTTCTGTTCTTCTGTGAGTTCATGGAGCACCGGCCTGGCAGCAGGTCTCTCTGCCGCTGTTCGCGCAGAGGAGAGTTTCCTGAATTCATTTATGTCAAACTGCGGGCCGCTCCTCTTTTCACCTGCCGGTCCGGGTTCATTTACAAAGAGCAGCGATGCATCTGCAGCGGCCTTCATCTCGCCCGGAGAGAAAACCTTCACCGTGCCGAACTCGCCGTCATAGCCCCCCTCAAGGTGTACCTGGCCGCTCCGCAGCCGCCTGATACCCTCTGCCAGCACATCTCCCCCTGCGGCGCGTATCTCGTCAATCTCCGAATCAAGGTAAATGTGAAACTCCGAACCTGTTGATTTCACCAGGCGCATGTACTCATTCATCACACTCTTTGAACTGCTGTTTTTCTGGCCCATGACCTCGCTCAACAGGTCCGGGAGCTGTGTGATTGAATGAAATTCCTTTGCCGGAAGGTCTTCCCTGGGAAGGCTCCTGTCACCGAGCTCCGCGACCCTGTACATTACACCCTTCGTTACCTCTTTGCCGCAGACCGGGCATACTCCGCTGTGTTTTGCGGTCTCAACGGGGTCCCACACTATGCCGCATTTTTTATGGCCGTCCAGGTGGTACTTCCCCTCCTCGGGAAAAAACTCGATTGTTCCCAGGAAGCCTTTATCGTTTTTCAGGGCATTGTACATGCCGCTGTAGCTCAGTTCAGCATCAAAGAGGTTTGCCTCCCGCCCGATCTTTTCAGGGGAATGTGCGTCGGAGTTTGACACCAGCCTGAAGTTGTCGAGAAAGCTGCATGTCCAGTTCATGGGAGGGTCAGACGAGAGGCCGGTCTCCACTGCAAATATATGGCGCGTAAGGTCCCCGTAGCATTCATCGATTGAATCGAACCCGGACTTTGAGCCAAGTACCGAGAACCAGGGTGTCCATATATGTGCGGGTACAAGAAAAGAACCTTCGCCCGATTCAAGCACCATGTCGAGGATTGTCCTTGAGTCTATGCCCAGTATGGGCCTGCCGTCAGACCTTATATTTGCCACAGCATCGAGCCTTGAGAGCACCTTTTTACATGAATCGAAGTCGGGGAACACACAGATGTTGTGGACTTTCCTCACCCTGCCATCGCGCTTGTATATGCTGCTCAGTTCGCCTGTAAGTATAAAAAAGACCTCTTCGGGGATATGGGGATGCCTGAGCCTCTTCGATTCATCGAGCCTGAACTTATCCCTGAGCCTGTAGAGGCCATTGCCGCAAGGCTCAAGCTTCGTCTTCAGCTCATCGAACCAGCCGGGGTGTATGCAGTCCCCTGTGCCTATAATATTGATCCCCTTGAGCCTTGCCCAGTACTCAAGGTGTTCAGGAACAAGCCTGGAACTTGTAGCAATGGAATAGTGGGAGTGTATGTGCAGGTCAGCGATGTATCTCATGAATATCCCCCAAAAAAATCAGCATAATAATGCACGGATGCCTGTGATTATGTCTATTCAATATTTACAATATTTACCCGTGAAAGCTGAAATATTTAAAAAACGCACATGCGGCAGCTAAAGTTTTCATGCACCGCTGCCGAAAATAAAAAAAAATATAAATTTATTATGAAAAGACCCGCACTACATAAAATCCCGGCCATGCTTTTCATCTTATCGATGATCCTGTTCCCCCATGCACTTAAGCCCCAGGATACGCAGCCCCGCATATACCCTGTTTACGACCTTAAAGCTGAACGGATACGGCTGGCAAATGATTCTATTAAGGTCACTTGGAAGATGGACATCAACTTTAAAAGCGAAATAGTCATAGGCCGCAGCGAAAAGGAGATAACCGGCACCGAGGATGTATTAAAATCACAGCTCATCGGCACCTTTATGACCACCCAGGAGGGCACCATAATCGACCGCAACCTCCAGCAGGGAAAAAAATACTACTACATAGCCATAACAAAAGAGGACCTGTTCAGGCGCGACCTGAAAATACTGAAAAACGTCAACTACACCGC
>CAYTSF010000171.1:4173-6525 GCA_964440335.1 uncultured Leptospirales bacterium | reverse complement strand
ATATAAAAGTTCTGGAGAAGACAAATGCTTAAAAGGGTTTTTCTGTTTCTCGCAACCAACCTTCTTGTAGTACTTACTGTAAGCCTTATTATCAACCTGGTGCTTCCGGCACTTGGAATCAGTCCGCGAGGATTGACCGGCATCGCCATATTCTGCGGCGTTTTCGGTATGGTGGGAGCGTTCATCTCCCTTGCCATGAGCAGATGGGTGGCCAAGCGCGCCTACAATATTCAGCTGATAAATAACAACACCCAGGACTTCCACGCCAGGGAGATATACCAGATGGTCGTTCGCCTGTCACGGCAGGCCGGCCTCAACACAGTCCCGGAAGTGGGCATTTACAGCTCCCAGGAGCCAAACGCCTTCGCAACCGGCCCGTCAAAGGACAAGTCGCTCATAGCCTTTTCAACCGGCCTGCTCAACTCCATGAACAGGGAGGAGATTGAAGCGGTAACAGCCCATGAGATTACACACATAACAAGCGGCGACATGGTAACCATGACACTGCTTACAGGCGTTGCCAACGCGCTTGTAATGTTCCTGGCAAGGGTCATCGCCATTGCTCTGGACAATGTCCTGCGCGATGATGACGGCCACGGAGGCCTTGGGTATTTCGGCTACATAATTTCAGTAATGCTTCTTGAGACAGTGCTCATGATTCTTGCTTCTATACCGATCGCGGCATTCTCAAGATACAGGGAATACAAGGCGGATGAAGGTGCGGCCAGGCTCACATCGCCCCGCTCCATGGCTTCGGCTCTTCACAGGCTGAGCGAGATGATGAACATTCAGGGCAAAAAGGATTCATTTGCAACAGCAAAAATAAGCTCTTCCAAAAGGATGTCAATCTTTGCCACGCATCCGCCCCTTGAAGAGAGGATCAACAGGCTCCGTCAGATGTAGCTGCAGGTATCATGAAAAAAAATGGCGATCATATGATCGCCATTTTTTTGCCACTCTCTGTATTATGATGCTGCCTGGATAACCTTACAGTTCATTCTCCGCAAGGACAATGAAAAAGTCATCCTTCGAAGGTTTAATCACTTTGTCTTTCGGCAGGTTGATGTATACTCCGAAATGTTTGTCTACATCATCTGCCTCTGCGCCAAATCTGTATCCAATGAGTATCTCACCCCTCTTCTGCGCCAGAGAGATGAAATCCGCAAGGGTAACCTGTTCGGGCAGCCTGTCAAGATAGAGGTTTATGGGCTTCAGGTATATCTCTGAGCCCTCTTCCCTGAAAAGGTCTTCATAGACCTGCAGAATGGGCGGATTCTCGGCAACCTGCGCAAGAATCTTTGATACCATCTGGCCTGATATGATAGAGTCGTTTACGCCTGTACGCGCGATCAGTTCAAGGTTTGTTGAGTTCATGACCTCTGTTATGATCTTTGTCTCAACTTTTTTGCCTGTTTTCTTTTCGTGATCCTTGAATATCTGGCGGATGAGGAGAAGGGTGGTGATAGTTGTTGAGTCCAGCTTCTCAGTGTCCTCTTCAGCTTTATTGAGGATTATAACGTTGTCGTAGGTTTCCGGGTTCAGCCTGACAAGGTCCTCCATGTCCAGCGGGTTGTATTCGAACAGCTGCAGTTCGTACTGCGGATACCTGCCCCTGAGTTCATTAATTTCGACAAGTTCATCCTCTGTCCCGTTATGAACAACAAGGTTTATGACAGACCCTTCCTGTATATAATCTGTATATTCCTCAACAACTGTTTTTGCTTTTGCGTTCCATCCTATGACGAGTTCCCTCTCCTTCCTCTTTTCAATTTTTGCAGCACTCAGGGGAAGGTCAACAGGATTAAACGCTTTTTTCTTTTCAAATTTAATCGAGGAATCATCCTCTGCGATAATGACAATCTCATCGTCATTTTTCAATTTATAATCAGATCCCGGATTGAGCGTAATCTTACCGCCTGCTTCCTTAATTCCCAGAGGAACTCCATCCTTGAAATAAAATGGCAGCTCGCCAAAAGTTATCCCCTTCCAGTCTGTCCCGTAAAAATAAAGTTCAGAGCCCTGGAACCCTATGAGTGAATCGTACACCACGCCAAGGCCTGTTGTTCGCGAAGACTGCACAATTATTTTTGCGATCATCGACTCTGTTTCAACCATGGTAATATGTTCGGGATCGAGCCCTACCATGACCTCGCGTCTTGTTGTATCAAAAACCTCAGCAATGATATGCGGCGGTGTAGGGTCAAACTTCGAAGCGGCAACAACAGCCAGTATGGTCTTCAGAACCTTCGCGTCAGACACAACCTTCTCTTCGTCTGTAGCAGACTCGCTGCACATGGGCAGAATAACAACAGCCCTGGCCTCGTTTACCGAAACCCTTTTAAGAGAGTCAAG
>CAYTSF010000171.1:0-4073 GCA_964440335.1 uncultured Leptospirales bacterium | reverse complement strand
AGCTCTGTAGTGATAAAGGCTATTACACCCGAGAAGAAGATCAAGCCCAGCAGAACAGACAGGATGCCTACAATTTTCATCGTCAGGCTGTGGTCGCTATCCTCTGAAATTGAACCGCCATCAACAACCTGTAAAAAGCTGGTCCATATATCGTTTATCAGGTCCTCTTTACCTGCATTATAAACGAAGAACTCCACTCCGGTCCTCAACAGTGCTGTAAGAATAAAAACTGCGATAAACATGACAAGAAGCATCAGAAAAATTGATTTTGGTCCGCCTGAAATAAAATTATCAAACCGGTATTTCAGCCTGTCCCTGATGCGGATTTTTGGTTTAATCTCCTCCATATACTCTCCTTTAAGATTTATATAAAATTACATGACTATATTATGCTCTTCAGTTATTCTTATAAATACACACGCGGATTTTCATACTTCTTCATTAAACAGCAAATGCGCCAGGTTAAAATGTTCTCATAAATATACTATGAGAAGCAATGAAGAATTCCTGCCTATTAATTATATATACAAAATCATATTATGTCAAATTCTTCATTGTAAAATTATCAGACTGTCAGACCTGCTTCCAGATTTGCGTTTGATACTTTCAGAAAGCCTGGAGAGGGCTTTTTTCATGTACTCCGCCCTTAGACCCGGTTTAAATGACAAAACAGACAGGGCTATTCTTTACGGATAGCCCCATTTCTGCGAGCAGTGGATGTTCAAAAACAGGTATCAGTTAATAATGTTCTCTGTCATGGCTTTAAGGTTATCTGCAAGCTCATTGAGAAGTTTTGATGATTCGCTTATTGTCCGTGAAATGTTGACTATCTCACCGGCGTTCCTTGCTATGTCAGAAGCGGTTATGCTCGATTCTCCGGTCGCAATTTTCTGTTCAGATGTTGAAGTTTCGATATCTTTGCTGAAATTATGAACGCGCTCATTGAGGTTGCGGATAGTTTTAATGGTGATATCAATATCGTTGATCTTGTCAACCTCAGTATCTATCGACTGCTTAACTCCTGTAATCGACTGGTGCAGCTTGCCCGTCAGGTTTGCGGATTCACCTATTAGTACATTGCTTTCGCTTATCAGGTGGGAATTTTCGTTTATTATCCTTTCGATCTCCTTAGAGTTGTAGGCGGTTTGGTCTGCAAGCTTGGATATCTGCTCAGCAACAATAGCAAATCCACGACCGGCCTCTCCGGCCCGCGCCGCTTCTATGGAAGCGTTCAGCGACAGCAGGTTCACGTGGTCAGCGATGTCGTTGATTACGCTTATGAAGCTGGACATTTCGTTACTTTTAGTAAGTACCGTATTAAACTTCTCCCTCGTTAGATCTATGTGTGAGGATGAGTCGCCTGAATATGTAAGCACAGTGGCAAGGGTCTGCTGAACATTGAGCGAATCCCCCTGCAATGAATCGTTAACCATCTTTAGATCGTTTATCGCCTCGACCGTTATGTTCATCTCTTCATACAGCGAGCGGGATATGGCATTAACAGCGTCAGCGTTAGACGCGAGCTCTTCGAGCGCGGCGGTGATTATCTCCAGCGAATGGGCCTGGTTTTCGGAAATATCCTTCATGCTGGTCGTGATCTCCTCCTGGCCGCTTGCATGTTTTTTGAGAACTGTTATTGAATCTATTACCGACCGTGCGATCTCCCGGAGCGATTTCAGGTTGTCATGGGCTTCACCGTTCTTCCTCACTGTAAGTTTAAGCAGGCTCCTGGCTGCTGATGCACCGCTCGTGGCGCCGATACCAACCATGGTATAAACAATATATCTGGTCATTAAATTGCTTGCGGCGCCGCCCGGCATGAGTTCAGGCCTTATGGCAAAAATTGTAGTCTGGCACACCAGTACCATAATGAGGCTGTAGATGCATAACCACGGATTAAAGTAGAACACGCTTAGGGAAAGGGTAATATAATTTGCAGCGAATAGTTCAGGCGCTCCAGGGAAAGAAATCTGAAAAATTGCAAGGCTGATAAAAACAGATGTAATTGTAACATAGCCGGAAAATATGGTTCCTGTTTTTTTTCTCAGGAAAAGTATTGTGAGGCCCTGCAAAAAGGCAATAGATGCAATTTCAATCATGATGCTGGTATAGGTCAGGTGGCTTGACCCCTTTCCCGCAAGTTTAATCAGTATGACCGAAATGTTTGAGAGTACCAGGATTGAAAGAAAGGCCTTAATCATACGCTTGTTGTTTCTGGACATTATATCAGAAAACATAGCGGACTTAATAAGCTTGCTGTCATCAAGCGGCAATTCATTACGAGAGTTCATCCAGTTACCTCCATATCCCTGGACAAACCCGATGATACAGAAATGATTGCCATGCTTTTTACAGCTGCATGGGGCAATTCATAACTTGCGCTTAACAGGTAGTATCCGGTAAATTCATCCGGGATTAAGAGCAAGTTATATTTATGTTCAGCCTGCGGCAAAAAAAAGTATACGAAGTTATAGGAATTAATTACTTTTTTATCCCCATTGCCGGTGATTTCATATACAAATTGCCGTTATCCGGTTTTCAGTAGGGTTTTCTCTTCATATAATTTCCCGGAGGGCTGTACCTGCACACAAGGATATCATATCCTCCCGCCGTTGATAAACCGCACCCGACCTCCGTTGTGTCTTTCCATATGATCTGCGTATAATGACCTACATCTGCCCAGTTGCCGCTGCTGCTCACATCGGGAAAAGTCCCGTAGACAAAATACTTCTTCTCATCCCCCCAGCCGTCAACCATCTGCGTAAAGGAATAGTAACCGGTAGTGCCCCACCATATATTCTCCCCTTCACCTTTTCTCTTGTCTGCCGGTGCGTGCGAGATTTTCTTGCCGCCCAGGGATGCAAGGTGGTCTGACCATTTTTTTGCATGTGCAGCGAGATCATCTGACCATTTCAGGTCCGGGATTCCAAGTTCAGCCCTGTACTTGTTGTGCGCCTTTGTAATATCCGCAGCAAAGGACTCGTCTGCAACCAGACCATTCCATGTACCTGCAACAAAAAATAAAACAAAAGGGGTCATCATGACAAAAAGACTCTTGAAGGCAAACGCCCATATACTGTTCCGCATCATCCATCCTCCATAAAATAAAAGATTGTTATTACTACAGCGGCTGTTCCGGAGCAGCCATGTATTGGAAACAAGCCGGCTGTTCACCTTCAGTAACTGCATAACATGAAAAATATAGCTATAATTTTTTCAGTAATAATTTCTAAATGTATATTTTGATGAAAAATTTTATAACTTCAGAAAGCCTGAATGGGGCTTTTTTAATAGGCTCCACCCTTAGACCCGGTAAAAAACCTGAAATGGTTTTTTGAGGTTACTGTAAATGTGGCATGATAAAAAATAATTTACATAAGTACGCAACAGATATGTAAATGGCAGTAAATCAAATTCAGGGTAACATCATTGTTCGAAGCTTCTAAAACACTTTCTGTACAGATTGCAGAGTATCTTGAGGACCGTATTATTAAGATGGAACTTAAACCGGGAGAAAGAATACTCGAAGCAAAAATCGCTTCTGAACTTGGAGTCAGCCAGAGCCCTGTACGCGAAGCCCTGAGGATGCTTGAAAAAATCCGTTTTATTAAACTTACCCCCCGCCACGGAAGCCGTATCACAGAAATTACCGAGGACTTCATTATATCGATCTATGATATATTCATTGAACTCGTATCCCTGGCCACGCGAAAAACAGCCATGAACCGGACAGAAGCTGACGTGCGTGAGATCAGGGAACTTTCTGAAGAGATCACTCACCACGTTGCCAATGGTGACAGATATAATTTTAACCGGACTTTTTTTACATGGGGGCTCCGCTGCCTCTCCGCGGCATATGACCCTCTTCTTGAAGAACTTGTCCTTGACCTTACGCCGAGCATAAAAAGGATACAGTACATGTCACTTCTCCACAGAGACATTGATGAGATACGAAACAGGGTGCTGGGGGTTGAGCTGTCAACACGCCTCATTGCAGATGGAGAGGTTGACGCGGTTGAAAACAACAACCGCGTTTATCTCATTGAAGAGAAAAAAACAATACTGGATATATA
>CAYTSF010000170.1:0-6539 GCA_964440335.1 uncultured Leptospirales bacterium | reverse complement strand
GTCAGGTCAAGGGAGATAGGCATATACGAATACCCCGTGACCGTTGCCGGCAGGGAGGAATACTACGAGGCCAGGTTTGTTGCCATGGATGAGGATGAGATCCTCGTAATCCTGCGCAATGTCACAGGCCGGAAGACAGCCATGACCGAGCTCGAGATAGCGCGCCGCGAGGCCGAACGTGCCAACAGCGCGAAGAGCGAATTTCTCGCCAACATGAGCCATGAGATACGAACCCCTCTCAACAGCATAACCGGTTTCATAGAGCTGCTCATGCGGAGCCGACTCAATGAATCGCAGCGCGAGTACCTGGGCATAATCCGCAAGAGCGCTTCAAGCCTGCTCGATATAATAAACGATATACTCGATTTTTCCAAGATCGAGAGCCACAAGCTTGAGCTGAACTACGTGGAGTTCAACCCCTACACCGAGTTTGATTCTGTCATGAACCTTTTCAGGGTCAAGGCCCGGGAGAAGGGGGTAAGGTTCTGCTGGTTCATGGACCCGCAGATACCGGTTGCAGTTGTCTCTGACCCGCTGAGGCTCAAACAGGTTCTGGCAAACCTGGTGAGCAATGCGATAAAGTTCACGCCCGATGACGGCGCGGTATCAGTGGAGATACGGCTCATGGAGAGGGACGAGACCGGATGCAGGTTGTTTTTTTCAGTGACCGATACCGGTATAGGCATACCGGTACGCAAGCAGAAGCAGATATTCGAGGCCTTCATGCAGGCGGACAATTCCATAACCAGGCGTTACGGCGGCACAGGCCTGGGGCTCAGCATCAGTTCCAACCTTGTGAAGCTCCTGGGCGGTGAACTTGTTCTTGAAAGCGAAACAGGGCGGGGCAGCTGTTTTTCGTTCATGGCCGAATGCGGTTCGGGCTATGCAGGGGGGCTTTCAGCCCTGGTTGACCTTTCAGGCCGGGCCACGGGGATTTATTCCGGCAATGTTGCAGACAGGCTTTTAAAGAGCAGCCTTGCGTGGTTTTTCGAAAAGCTCGGGTCAGAACCGGTGCAGATCGACAGGCTGGATGACCCTGCTGTTATGGAGATGTCACTGCTTGTCATTATATTCAACAGCAGGGAGTCGGCGCGCATAGCCGGTTATCTTACAGGCCCGTCGTGCAAAAAAATTCTGGTCTGTTATGACAATGAGGCTGATGACGCGTCGCGGTTCAGCAGCCAGGTGCCTGACATTGTAGTTATCCCTGCAAGCGCGGAATCCATAATAAACGCTGTGCTCTCTTCGCTGGAAATCAGGGCGTCATTTGAACCTGAGAGGGCCGCGGTTGACACTATCCGGATGACATACTCCGGCAGGGTGCTCGTGGGGGAGGATAACCGGATCAACCAGAAACTCATGATGCTGCTCCTGCGGGACTATGGCGTGGAGAGCGTTGTTGCAGGCAATGGGCTTGAGGTGTTCGACAGGTTCAAGAAGGAGAAGTACGACCTTGTGCTCATGGATATAAACATGCCGGCAGCGGACGGAATTGAAACCACCCGCATGATAAGGGAATACGAGGAGATCCATGAACTCCCCAGGACTCCCATAGTCGCACTTACTGCGAAAGTCATGAAAAACGACAGGGACGCATTCGCGGCGTGCGGCATGGATGGTTACATAGTAAAACCCGTGGAGATGGACAGGCTCGAGGCCGTGCTCACCACCTGGCTTCAGCAGGGGGAACCTCATCCATCCGCTGTGGAACATGATACGCCCGGCAGCAGTACAACCGATGATTATGATGTCCATGAAACTGCCTCCAGCCTGCGGATCCCTGACAATGTGCTGGTCGATCTATGCAGGGAATTTTTCAGCGATATGGATGAGTTTATTGCCGAACTGCATAACGCGGTTGATGAAAAGTCAACTGTGCAGCTGATGAACCTGGGCCACAGGCTCAAGGGGGCCAGCGCAAACCTGAGGTTCAGGAGGCTGAGCATCCTCTTCTCGACAATCGAGGAAAAATCCGCCGCAGGTGATGCCGGATTTGATTATGGTGCAATAATAGATGATATTAAAAGTGAGATTTCAAGGCTTAAACTTCTTGTGAAACAGGGGTAATGAATGAACACGGTGCTGGCAATTGATGATGATAAAACCACACTGGGCATACTCGAAGCCCAGCTGACTGGGATGGGGTATAAAGTCATTACTGAAAGATCGGCTGTAAAGGGTATGGAGATTGCAAGGAGTTTTAATCCGGACGTAATCCTTCTTGACCTGCTCATGCCGGTAATGGACGGATTCAGTGTCCTCTCGTCCCTCCGCAAAGAGAAAAACACAAAGGACATACCTGTAATCATGCTCACCTCGCAAAAAGAGAAAGACACGGTAATAAATGCCATGAGGCACGGTGTTGCGGATTACATCGTGAAGCCCTATGATCCGGGAAGGCTTGCCGCTAAAATTTCATCGGCAATAAAATATGGCGGTACAAAAAAACAGGACAGCGACAGCCGGTTCATTGAAATTGTCAGGCATGGAGAGGTTGCTGTTGTAGTGATGAAGGGTGACATGACAGAGAAGGGATTCCTCAGTGATGCAAGGACAATATTCAATCCGTTTTTTATCAAACAGGTAGCCGGCAAGGTATGCGTCTTTGACCTGCGCAGCCTGGATGAACTCTCCGCGGCAGGAATGAAGGAGCTGGAGTCATTCATCGGCCTCCTTGGCAGTTCAAAAATTAAAATTGTCACAGGGAAGCATTACGGTGAAATCGTTTCAATGACAGACATTGAAGATAAGGCCGAACTCTTTCTCTCGTTCGGTGACCTTGAGCTGAGCATGGGCGGCATGTAGCCCGAATCTTCAGCTTGACAACATGATGCCCCCATATTCTTTTTGTTTCATGAAATTCACAGTAACAAAAAAAGATACCTGCACCGGGGCCCGCGCCTGCGAACTTGAAACAGCTCACAGCACTGTAAGTACGCCTGTATTCATGCCCGTGGCCACGCGTGGCGCTGTGCGCGCAATGACCCTTGACGATATCCGCAGCATCGGCTTCGACATAATACTTTCCAACACATACCATCTTTATATGAGGCCCGGCACCGGTGTCATAGACGCGGCAGGCGGACTGCACAGGTTCATGAACTACAGCGGGTCGCTGCTTACTGATTCAGGCGGCTTCCAGGTATTCTCACTCAGCAGCCTGTGCAGGCTTCATGAGGACGGGGCCGAGTTCAATTCCCACATCGATGGCTCCAGGCATTTTTTCACGCCAGAAAAGGTACTCGACATACAGAGGATAATCGGCTCGGACATCATGATGGTGCTGGACCAGTGTACGGATTATCCCATTGAAAAGGAGAAGGCCAGGGTCGCCATGGAGAGGACAATATACTGGGCGGAGAGGTCCGCGGCCTGTTACAAAGAGACTTTTGACATGGAGAGGCAGGCGTGCTTTGCGATTATCCAGGGAAGCGTATACAGCGACCTGCGGCGTGAGTGCGCCGAAAGGCTTGCAGCGCTGGAATTCCCCGGTTATGCCATTGGCGGACTTTCGGTCGGCGAGCCCAAGGAGCTCTACAGGGAAATTACTGAAAGCGTTGTCAGTTTCATGCCATGGGATAAACCCAGGTACATGATGGGTGTGGGGAGCCCGCTGGAGATTCTCTTTGCCATCAGAAACGGCGTTGATATGTTTGACTGCGTCATGCCCACGCGGATCGCGCGTAACGGCACGCTCTACACCTCTGCGGGCAGGGTAAACATAAAAGCCGCGCAGTACGAAAAGGATTTTTCGCCCCTTGATGCGAAATGCGGCTGTTATGTGTGCAAAAATTTTACAAGGGCGTACCTCCGCCATATTTTCCGCGCCGGGGAGATTTCATCGCTTGTCTACAATACCTACCACAACCTCTACTTTATGAAGAGCTTCATGGATGAAATCCGCACTGCTATACTTGAAGGTACTTTTGAAGAAATTGAGAAAAAATGGATTGCAGTTTTTTCATGAAACATGTATTATTATGTTGATGATTTTATATTTTTGCACTTAACTTTCGATTTGTTGCCTGTTTCTTATGTTCTGTCGGCAGGAGGGCAAAGCACTGTAAAAGTCCTTTTAAGAGTTCATGAAACCTTTAAAAGCCGGTTTGAAAACAGGTCTGTTAATAAGTATGTCCAGTAATATGAATTCATAAAGCAAAGTATAATGGAGGTACCATGAAAAAAATTGCATTCTTTATGATGGCATTTGCGTTTGTTAATTTCTGCGCATGTTCCTCAATCGATGTAAGCGTTTCCCAGAAAATTGATGTAAAAGGCAAGTTTAAAAAAATCGCTGTTTTCCCCTTTGAGGTGAAGGGCGCTGACTGGGGTGATGAGTTCTGTGATGCCATCAGCCACCAGCTCTTTAAATCAGGAAGGGTGGAGGTTGTAGACAGGGAGTCTATTGAGAAGATCATCAAGGAACAGAAACTCAATATGAGCGGCCTTGTGGATGAAGAGCACGCAATTAAGATAGGTAAGCTGCTTGGTGTTGACGTTATTGTTATTGGAAGAGGAAGCTCTCTCTCCGAAATGGATGATGGAAAGCCGGCACCGAATCTCATTGATACATTTACCCTGAAGGCACTCAGTGTTGAAACCGGCCAGCTGCTTTTTACCGTACGCAAGGAACCGGGGTCCGCGTGGTCAGGCGAATACTACGCGAAATTCTGCTGTTCCTTTTCTCTGATATGGGACAGGCATGACGTGCTGATTGAAAGCTCAAAGTACGATGATATTGCCCGCCAGGTTGTTGATAAAATACTCTGCGCCATGGATGAAGCTGAAGAAATGAAGACGAAGAAGTAAATGTATATGAACAGAAACGGTATCCTTTTCAGGTGAACCGTTAATAAAAAAACAGGCAGAATAAAAATCCTCTGCCTGTTTTTTTATTCTGCAGCTCCCTGTTAAGCATGGGGTCGCAGGAGTAAAGTCTGATGAAAAGGTACCGGTTACTTCGGTTCGTATCCTTCAATCTTAATTTCGCTGATGCATGTGTCTGAAACTTTCCCGGAGTATACTTTCGTTATGATGAACTTGAATGTGTTGCTGTACAGGTCCAGGTTATCCATTGTCTGCCAGTCCATGTTGCCATCAACAAGGTCAACGGTCTGTTCGTAATAACCATCGCCTGTCACAACCTTGAGCTGTGCCACCCTGCCGTTGTTTTTATATGTATCTTCGCTTGCAGCATACCCGTTAACGATCGATATTTTATTGATTACGCAATCCTTTTCAAATGTGATTACAATATATTCACCGATTCCGTCGTCGCCGGTTTTTCCTTCGCACCATGCGGTGTCAAATTTGCCGTCAAATACATTACGCGGGTCATACTTTGTCTCTTTGCCTTCACTGGATAGGTACTGGGATGATGCGGTGATGGTTGCCTTGCCGAAACCGGGTATGGTAACAGTTTTCACAACCATGCTTGAGTCACCCAGGCTTGTTTTCAATATATACGCCTCTTTGCCTGGGAACTGGATAAGAACAAACTCATTTGCCTCTTCAATTTTAAAAGCGACCTGGCCGGCCTTGACTGTTCCTGTTTTATCGCTCTTGATATTCGGCCTTGTGTAGAGATCGTCATCCTTTATTACTGTAACCGATGTAAGCTTTCCATTTTTAACATTCGCGGCATCGATCCAGCCCCTGGTTGATACCCCCTCAATTGTTACATTCAGGTATTTCTTTCCGTTGAAATCCCTTTCTTCATTTACAATCAGGTATTCGCCCCTTTTGACCTTTCCGTTGGCAACGTTTACCGGTTTTTTTACACCTGGATCTTCAATCAGATATGAATCAACCGCTACAGTCTTAAACACTTTTTCAGGTGCCTTTTTTGCACATGAAACCGCCACGGCCATAATTACTACTATGCCCGGCACTAAAAATTTTTTTAATGACATTAAATCCTCCTGAAGTTAAAATTTCTGATACTGATGATTTCCGGCGGTAATTCAGCCGGAATTTGCTCATAGTATAAATATATCCTGTCAGTGATAAAATTCAAGAAGATTTAATGCTAAAAAGTTTATGTAAAATCTTGTATTCAGACAGCCCTGTGAAAGCCTGTTCAGTACGTTTTCACAAGAGATGGATTTTTTGGCGGATCTATTAAAAATTTTGTAATCATACAGCTGATAAAAAAAAGCCCGAAAAATGCTGATTAATAAAAAAAAAGCTTTTATATTCCAGTTTTACCTGTATATTTTTAAGTTTAAAAGAATAATATATTAATTTTTCATTAATAATAATTCCGGGTGTTTGCAGGAATAATCGCTCTTTTTATCTGCAAAAGAACGCCCGCAATAAGCAATATCACTTTTTAATTGTGGTTTATGCGCAATTAAGAGAAGGATTTAAATATTTTTTTGACAAATTTCAGAATATGTCGGAAGCTCTAATAAATGTTATTTTATAAAGCTTGACAAGCTATTTATTATGGCTTTACAGTGTTAAAATGTACATGGCAAGCAAGGAGGAATGATCTCTATGGACATAAGTTCCAGAGCAAAAGGAGAGGTCGTCATACT
>CAYTSF010000169.1:0-6583 GCA_964440335.1 uncultured Leptospirales bacterium | reverse complement strand
ACATGCACCTCCGCACTTTTAAGATCAATGAAGAGGAGGAGAAGCTCATTTCCGGCTATCCTTTTATTACGGCAAAGGAGATGCTCATTGTTCTGAACGTGGGTGATTCGGAAATCAGGAATACATCTCTCATGAATAAACTTAAAGAAGGCATGGAAACACTGCATATTGAGGTGATGCAGGTATCTGCCAAGCTTGAGGCCGAGATCTCCATGCTTGAAAGCGATGAGGAGAAGAGTGAATTCATGGAGGACGCCGGTATTGCTGAACCGGCCCTGAACTCTCTTTCGTTCCTGGCCATGAAGACACTTGGGCTCGTATCCTTTTTCACAGTGGGTAAAGATGAGGTGCGCCAGTGGCAGATCAGGAGCGGTTCGCCCGCACCCGTGGCTGCCGGTGCAATTCATACCGACATCCAGAGAGGTTTCATCCGCGCCGAGGTAATGAAGTACGATGACCTTACGGCCCTGGGCAGCGAGGATGAACTGAAGAAGGCAGGCAAATTCCACGTTATGGGCAAGGACTACATAGTGGAAGACGGCGATATAATCAATTTCAGGTTTAACGTTTAACCGGCGTTTTTCCCGGGGCGGAGCCCGCACCAGTCATCATAGTTCCTATCGTGGTTTGAAAATGATATTTTACCGGGGTCCGGGGCTTGGCCCCTCACCAGTCGTCATAGTTCCCATCGTGGTTTGAAAATGATATTTTCCCGGGGTCCGGGGCAGAGCCCCGCACTCATTCTGCTACTGCTTATCATGGTTTGAAAATGCTTTTTTTCAAACCATACCGGAATTTTTTTTATTGACATAAGATACTATAAAATGTTTATTGATTTTCGTCCTGATAATAAAGGATTCAAGGGGTTGTAGCTCAGTTGGTTAGAGTACCTGCCTGTCACGCAGGGTGCCGCGAGTTCGAGTCTCGTCAACCCCGAATAATAAAGCCTGCCATTTCCGGCAGGCTTTTTATATTAATGGTTTCATATCAGAACCCGATCCTCTTTTCTGGTTTATCTTCCTGAATCATCAGCTGCCTTATTGCTGCAATAATCTGCTGTATGGTTTAATGTTTTTAACCGGTCACAATTTGTGACCAGTTCATTTTTTTCAGTAATATTAAGTTGAAACATGAAGTCAGATGGGAAACGATTAATGTTTCTTTTAACAGCCTGATTTAAAACTTTTGTTTCAACGCCATAGAGTTCTGCCAGATCACGGTCTATCATTACCCGTTCACCGCGAATATTGAATATTTTTTCTTTGATCTGTTCAGCCGGGATTATTTCAGTCATTATTTTATACCCTGCCTATTGGCTGATTTTTCGTTCAAAGCCGATCTTTCTTTTCGGTTTCAGTTCTTCAGTTATAAGTTCTTTTATTACATCAAAAACAATCCTGAACTGGCTGTCATATTTGTTTTCCATCGACTCAATCTTCTTTTTTAGTTCTTCATGTGTGGAGAGCATATTGCGGAGTTTTGAAAAAGTACGCATAATCTGAATATTAACCTGAATAGCTCTCTCACTATTAAGCACACTGGAAAGCATCAGAATACCGTGTTCTGTAAACACATAAGGCATGTATTTCCGGTGTTTGCCGCGTCCAGTCTCTAAGGTCGCAAAATGCGACCTTAGAGACTTATATTTATCAGTATCAAGCTGAAACATAAAATCCGGAGGAAACCGGTTTATATTCCGTTTAACCTGTTCATTTAGACGTTTTAATTCTACTCCATATAATTCAGCAAGATCACTATCGAACATAACCTTGAAATCACGGAAAAGATAAATCTTTTGAACTATTGTTTCAACCGGGATTATTTCAGTCATTATTTACAGCCTCCTGCCTGTATAACGATATAAATTCAGAAAATTGAAAAAGGAAGTTTGCAAAATGTTAAAATTTTATAATATCGCTATTGCCGTTTCATGCTGTAATAATTCTTTTTATCAGCTGTTCAGATAAAAGTTTTTGATGACATGAAAATTACTTGAATCATTTACTGAAAGTATATTTAAATTAAACTGTTATACAGTATAAGCCGTACCCCGCTTGTATAAACCCAGGAGGCCGTCATGGATGAAAAATTTTTCAGCAGGCAGAACCTTAATTTTCTTCTCTTTGAGCTTTTCAGGATACAGGACCTTTCGAAAAACCCGTACTACGAGGAATACAACAAGGAGGCCCTGGACATGGTGCTCTCCACTGCGGCAAAAATATCCCTTGAAATGATGAGGCCCGGGCTCCGCGAGATGGATAAGAACCCTCCGGAATACCGTGACGGCAGTGTACATGTGAATCCTGTGATAAGAGAATACCTCAGGACCTGCGGCAGCATAGGTCTTATTTCCGCTTCATTCAGCTTTGCTGACGGGGGGCAGCAGCTTCCATATACAATACTCTCCGCGTGCAATTACATATTTTCCGCCGCAAACTATTCCATTGCAGTTTACTCTTCGCTCATATCCGGCGCGGCAAATCTCATTGTTTCTTTCGGATCAGCAGAGATGAAAGATTACTACCTGCCGCGGATGTTTTCCGGGGAATGGCAGGGTACAATGGCGCTTACAGAACCTGAAGCAGGAAGTTCGCTTTCGGACATAAAGACCAGGGCTGCCAGGACCGATGAAGGTTATTTCCTCATCCGCGGGCAGAAGGTTTTCATATCTGCCGGGATGCATGACGGCGTGGATAACGTGGTGCATCTTATGCTGGCGAGGATCGAAGGCGCGCCTGCCGGGGTTAAGGGGATCTCTCTTTTTGTCGTGCTGCGGCTTCGGGGCGACGGACGGGGAGGGCTTGAGTCCAATGACATCACCTGTACCGGGATTGAACATAAAATGGGCTACAGGGGGTCTCCCATTGCCCAGCTTTCAATGGGCGAGAACAATGACTGCAGGGGATGGCTTGTGGGGGAGGAGAACAGCGGCCTTGCTTACATGTTCAGGATGATGAACGAGGAGCGCATCAACGTAGGCATAGGCGCCACGGGGATCGCCTCAGCAGCTTATTACGATTCACTGAAGTACGCAGCAGAGAGGCCCCAGGGAAGGCCTCTGAACAGCAAGAATCCCGGAGACCCGCAGTGCATGATAATTGATCACCCGGATATAAAGAGGATGCTTCTGTTCCAGAAGGCTGTTACCGAAGGCGCACTCTCCCTGGAACTGCAGCTGGGCAGGTATGTTGACCTGAAGAACATATCTCCGGCCGAAGAGTCGGAAAAATATGACCTGCTGCTGGAATTCCTTACGCCCGTGGCCAAAACCTATCCGTCGGAAAAGGGCATACTTTCGGTAAGCGCAGGACTGCAGGTGCTGGGAGGGTACGGGTACTGCGAGGATTTCAACCTGGAACTCTTCTATCGTGATGCGCGGATCCATCCCATACATGAAGGCACTACGGGCATACAGGGGATGGATATACTGGGACGCAAAGTCACCATGAAAAAGGGGAGGGCGCTTGAACTGTTCGCTGACGAAGTCCGTTCAACTGCGGTAAAAGCATCGGGATACAGCGGGCTGAAAAAATACGCCGACAGGCTGGAGGCAGCTCTTGAAGTTTTTCTTAAAACAACAGAGAGCCTGCTTCTGCTCGCGGGTAAGGGTGACAATGAATCATTCCTTGCGGACGCAACACTCTACCTTGAAATGGCGGGGACTTTAACTATTGCGTGGCAATGGCTTCTCCAGGGTACAGCGGCTGCGGAAATGCTTGAAAAGACAGGGGGTGAACCCCTTGCGGATTTCTACAGGTCCAAGATCCATACGATGAAGTATTTCTATAAGTATGAACTGCCCGCGCTCTGGTCTCTCTCGGCAATACTAATGGACAGCGAAATTCTCACAGCTGGAATAGACAGCGGTATTTTCCTCGACTGATACCGCGTCAGTCGACAGAGGATGACAGGTCGCGCATGACCATCTGGCATGTGTGCCTTGACTTCTCCTCGAGGAGTATCTCCTTGTTCCTGGTTACCCTCCCGATTGTCTCCTGGTCATAATGCCTTATGGTTACAAGCTCAAGGTTCGTGTTGTACCTCACGTCATAGTCTTTTTCCAGGGCTTTTATCAGGTCAGGTATCCGCCTCTCGTCCCAGTCCACGCTCATGGAGAAGCTCAGGGCCGTGTTCTGCATCACATTGATCCGTACCCTGAACCTGGATAATTTATAAAAAATATCACCCAGGTCCTGCTCCATGATAAAAGAGAAGTCCCTTGACGAGACCGTGATGAGTGTCTGGTTCATTTTGAAAATAAATGACGGGACAACAAGTTCAGCCTTGTCCTTCTGTATGACGGTTCCTTTCTCAGTCGGCTGTACGAATGATTTTACCCAGAGCGGGATATGCTTGTTCTGGAGCGGCTTTATGGTTTTCGGGTGAATAACGCTCGCGCCGTAGTATGCCAGCTCAATGGCGTCATGATATGAGAGCTGGTCAAGCTTTATGGTGTTGTCAAAGTACTTTGGGTCCGCGTTAAGCACGCCTGGAACATCTTTCCATATGGCAACCCTTTCCGCGTCAAGGCACCATGCCAGGATTGCCGCTGAATAGTCTGAACCCTCCCTGCCAAGTGTGGTGGATATGTTTTCCGCTGTTGAACCTATGAATCCCTGGGTTATATATATCTTTTCCCTGTTGAAATCCATGGCATCCTTTACAAGTACCTCTGTTTTTTCCCAGTCAATCCTCGCGTCGCGGTAGGTATTGTCAGTGCGTATAATAGCACGGGCATCAACCCATGTGTTGTCTATCCCAGCTTCTTTAAGGTAGGCGCTTACTATTACCGTTGATAATACTTCACCGGTTGAAACTATCTGGTCATATTCAAAATCGTAATTCTCAGATGCCTGTGCTGTAAGCCTTAAAGACAGGGAGTCAAAGATGCTTTCTGTATCCGCGTAAACAGCGTGTTCCCTGTCAGGGAAAAGGTTTGTGATTATACCTGAGTGGTATTCTTTCAGAAACGCAAGTTCCTCTTCAGTTTTTCCGGTATTATAGAACCATGCATGTAGAAGTTTTTCAAGGGCATTGGTAGTTTTGCCCATGGCGGAGATTACTACGGCGATTTTTTCACCATTGTAGATGTTTAGAACCCGCGCAACGTTTTTTACCGCATCGGCATCTTTGACCGAAGCGCCGCCGAATTTGAAAACCTTGATCATAATAAGCCTCCGGAAAATTTCATGGATTAATCCCATGATTTATACGGGGCGGTATTTTCAATAATTATTTTATTTGTTTTTCAGGGGACCCTGTTTTTATTTAAGGTCCTGCTCCGGTGATATTTCCAGCAGTACTTCAAGCCTGGAAATCCCGTCGTCAACGTTCGAAGAGACATCTTTAAGCCTTGCAGACATGGACTCAAGCTCATTGTAAAACCTGTTTATTTTCTTCATCATGTCCTGGTATACCGAAATTTCCTCCCTGTTTTTCTCTGTGAGTTCATTTATCATGCCGGTATAGTTTACTGTACGTTCAAAATATTCCATGAGGTCCCTGAAATTTGTACCTAGTGTCTGTATCATGGCGGTAAGTTTCTCCAGGAAGCTCCGGTTCTGTTCCATGATCCTCATAATATCTTTTAATATGTCCGATGTCTCCATTATCTGGTCGGATGCCTCTATAATTCTCATTACGGACATGCGGATGATATCGCTGATCTCCTTTGCCGATGCCATGCTGTCGTCTGCAAGTTTGGAAATTTCGTCAGCGACTACGGAGAAGCCCCGTCCATGCTCACCCGCTCTTGCGGATTCGATTGACGCGTTGAGCGCGAGCAGCGCGGTCATGTCCGCAATATCGTTTATTGTTTTTGAAATTTCTGCGATACGTGAAGTCTCCTCTTTAAGGGCCATAATTGTTGTGGATGAATTTTCCAGCTTACTGCTGCACTTTACAGACAGCCCGCCTATATGCGCGGCGTCCTTGCGGACAGAATCGCTCGACGCGAGAGTCTCCCTGAATTCATTGTCAAGGGTTGAGATCAGCACCTTGCCTTTTTCGTTCGATTCATTCTGCGCGGTGGTATTACTGTTTATTATGCCGAATGAGTCAATAACGCTTGCCGAGGATTCCATGGTTTTTTCAACTACGGGGGACTGCTCCACTATGGATGAGTCAATATCCGATGTGAATTCCCTGAGCAGTGCAGTACTTTCAGTGACCTTGTTTATGAGCACTTTTGCTTCGGAGATTATGGCGAACATCCTGTCCTTCTCGCTTATAATCTCTTCGCGCTGGCGGTTGAGCAGGGCTGATTTTTTCCAGTTGCTGTTCCTCATGCGGTCAAGAACATGCACGAAGACGCAGGTGAATAGTGCAAGAATAATCATGTCGTTAAGGGTGTATTTCTGCTTCTCTGTGACAAAGCTCAGCCCGTTATTCAAACCCGTGTAGAAGAAAACAGAAAATGAGACTCCAAGCATGCCCCAGAGCAGCGACCTGTATATAGGGGCAACAATGACAAGTATGAGGATGAAGAAATACCCCGCAACATAAACCGGGTCGCCGCCTGTCATCCCTGTGAGCAGCGCGGTTGATATTTCAAGGTAGAAGCCCAGCGCCGCGAGAAGATACA
>CAYTSF010000168.1:0-6638 GCA_964440335.1 uncultured Leptospirales bacterium | reverse complement strand
TGGGTAACCATGAAAAGGGTAAACTGGGACGATACAAAATTCTGCACAATCAACCCGACAGCAGTTCTTACGTTCTCACAGGCAAAAAGCTTTCAGGCTTTCTGGCAGAGTGAAGGCTGGTATGTGACAATTAAGAGGGAACACAGAAATTATTTCTTTGATATTTACAGAACATTTGAGGATCAATAACACATTATTGATAACCCGCAACCGGACCTGCAGGATGCGGGTTATTTAATCCTCAAATCCACCCTACACCCCGGATAATCTGAATATGGATAAAATTCGTTCCGCAATCAAGTCTTTACTTGACGGGCAAAAGGTGTCCCCTGAACTCCTTGCTGTTGTCCCCGATATTGAATCGGCAGATGTAATGAACCGCATACTGGATATCCTCAAAGACGTTTACAACCACAAGATGCCGTTTAACATTTACCTTGGAATAGAGGTCACTGAGCTTACACTTGACCAGGCTGTAATAAAGATTTCCTCCAGGGAAGAACTCCAGGGCAACTATATACAGAAAATACTTCACGGCGGAGTAATATCCTCTGTAATTGACCTTTCGGGCGGAATTATCGCGCAGGCCCATGCATTCAAAAAAATGAGGGGCGTTACTATCGGTGAACTGATTCTCCGATTCGGAAAAATGAGTACTCTAAATATCCGTGTTGACTACCTGCGCCCCGGTGCGGGCAGGGACTTCAAGTGCATCTCACGGGTGATACGCGCAGGGAACAAGGTTGCGGTCACACAGATGGAACTGTTTAATGATAAGGACGAACTGGTGTCCATGGGCACAGGTTCGTACCTCATAGGATAGCCTACCTGAAGGCTGCCTCAACGGGAAATCCATCCTTAACCTCTATTGGAATAAAATCAGCTTTAAGCCTCCCCTCTGATACAAGAACCTGGCATATCTCACCGCTTGAGTCACTGCCGGCAGTAATAAAATCCCCCAGTGAATATATGATGAGCCTGCCCTTATAAAATTCATGTTGAGCCTTCCTGCCTGAATTTTTAAAGATTACAATATCCGCTCCGCTATCTGCAAGTTTTCTCCCGGTACGTTTAATCTCCGGCTTAATTCCTTCACCGGGATAGACAAAAACTACGGTGCAATCCGAGCCTCCGGCAAGCTTTTTGATGCGCGCAAATTCATCGTCACCCGGAATGTATGAATCCGCACCGGTCACTGTTACATTGAGTCCGTTTATGGAATAATGGATTACATCATCATGACGCGCCAGGTCAAAGAGGTACAGGTTGTATCCAGACAGGAAACGGTCCTCTTCACCGCGGATAATTGAAAGGTACCTGTTTATGCTTCTGTCTCCTGAGAGGTCAGAGCACCTCTGCCATCGCCAGCCGTTCAGCACTGAAAGCGAATCATTCGCAATACCTATATCACCGCAAGCCATCATGGTAAAAACTTTGCGGCACAGGGGCTTTCCGCTGTAAAAGGCAAAGTACTGGTGGCTGGTTGTAATAGCTTCATGTCTCTTTGTGAAATCCTCACTGTTGGTATGAAAAATCCTTTCGCAGCGCAGGTAGCCCTTGGCAGCCATTATTTTTTCCAGTACATAGATTGATCCGGGGGAATCGATCTCTGCGTTGAATATCCATTCCATTTCGAAATTCACTATTGCAGAATATGACGACTCGTCGTGATAATCAGCAGTATAACGCCGGTTATAATGTGAAAAGTCCGCGCTGGCAAGCACAAGCGTTTCATCGCCGGTAATTTCAAGCAACGCGGAGGCAAGATCGTCAAGTTCGCCGCGTTCAGCATCCCACTTTACAAGTACCGGGACAATCTTCGCTTCGGGGAAAAACTTTTTTATAAAAGGGGAATGATAATACACTGCATGCTCTTTTACAAAGACACTGTCATCAACTCTGATGCCGTGCCTGTTTGAAAGAAAAGCCGATGCTTCATGGTCAACCTCAAGGTTTCCAAATACTGTGGGGTACACCACGTTGTCGGCCGTAACTATATTACGATCTCCGGATTCGTAGTGGTTTGGCGCGATAATAACTATCCTGCGCGGACTGACTCTCTGCGCGAGCCCTGCGTAGAAACGGGCAGCCATGGTCGCGGTCATGGTGTGGTGCGGAAGGATTATGCCACGGGGGATTCCGGCGAACCCAGCCTGCGGTTCAGAGTTCATTATATGGTTCCACATGGGCACATCGCCGGCGTAATTGGTCTGTACAGACCTTACGCCGGCAGCACACATAACAAGCAGCAGTGCGAAAAGCTGCGCGATTATGAATGCAGCTTTTTTAGTTACGGCGGCCACCCCATTCAATGACAGTGAACCCCTTGCGTGCGGAACCTTTTTTGAGTTTCTGTTTTTTTATCTCAACAGGTTTATCCAGCGGCTTTGACTCAAAGTATATCCTGATCACAGTATCGGGTTTGGGCTTCACCTCAAGGGGTGCAGCCTTGTCCATCTCCTCCTGTGAGTAGAACCTGATACAGTAGTATTTCCCCTTGCTGAGCAGAGGTATCCAGAACTCCTTGAAGTCATTGATCTCCTTCGCGTTCATCCCCATGTACGCAAGCTTCCCGTCAAAGAACTCCGGCAGGTCATCGGTCTTCACAACAAAGCCCTCGCTGAAGGTCGCGGCATCATCCTCCGGCGCCTCCCAGAAAAGGTATGGATAGGTTTTACCGTCTGCTTTATTTATTATGGTGCCGTCAGGTTTTGCCGTAACATCCCACCCTTTGCCGTACTCAGGCTCGGACTTTGATATGCCATTTGCCGGTTTAACCTTCACCTTTACGTTCATCTCTTTTTCAGGGTAGAGGTAGATTACAGGTTTGCCCATTTCACCATCGGGTTCATGGATATAGATTGTAATCTGCGCTGACGCGGTTTTTCCGTCAGTGTACTCAGCCACAAAATTGAAAGTGTTGGAACCATAGTTCAATGAGTCAGCCAGGTCGGATGTATTCCATTTAAACTTCCCTTTCGAGTAGTCAACCGGTCCCTCTGCCAGCACTGTCCCGTCCGAGCTTTTAACCTGGACAATAAAACTATTCGGGTCACCGGTCACTGTCCCTTCAAATACGATATTGACGTCAGTGTAATCATAATATGACTGCTCGTTCTTCGGCGTTTTGACAGCGACCTTGTGTTTGGCATCGCCTGAATCCTTGATAAACTCTGCGAAGCACCAGGCGTTCCTGTAGACCATGAGTGAACCTTCGGGTTCCTTGTACTCAATGTAGTACCAGTAGTTGTTCCACTTGTCCACCTTCTGTTTATCCTTTGTCCTTGCAAGTATGCGGATGTTCGTGCCTTCAAGGATCGAGCCCCAGCTCTTTATCTCGCCGGTTTTTTTATCCTTGTAGTAGAATTGCATGTTCTCATAGTCCTTGCCAGGCCCTTTGCGTATCTTGAGGTTTGCGGTTGTGGCGCTCAGCTTGTATCCCATGGTCACAACAGGAATATTGTCAACTGTAGCCTGCTGGTTCTCTTTAACCATGTAGTTTTTGTTCCACAGGATGAAGGTGCCGTTTTCGTTCCTTATAAAGCGGGTGGACTTGGGATTCATTCCGTCCTCTACCACGTAGAGTTTAAGGCCGTCAGAGGGGATGAAGGATGTATCAAACGCATCCCTGGTCGCGCCCTTTTTCAGGATGAAGTAATCCTCGCCATCCTTATATGTAATTGTTCCTTTCATGGAACCGGTCCTGCCGCCGAAGGTGTAGTAGGCAGTGTAGGAACCATCACCAGCTATATCCAGGCTGAACTCGTCGTTGTACCACCTGCCGTCGGACAGTACTGATGTATTGGCATCGATGGCGCGGGCGCCTGAAACATAGAGCATAAATGCGCAGATTAAGAATGCATAAAGTTTTTTCATTGGATTACCCCGGAATGTTACTGATATTATTATATAAAGACATGCTGATGCGGGAAGTCAAGAAATTTTGCGGCAGAGACTTGTTCAGATCACCACCTGCAGGCATATATTCCACTGAGTGAAGCCGTATATTTCAGAATACTTCTTGACAATGTTTACTTTTTTAGCGCAATAACGGCGTACATGAATCATTTACATTATTGTTGAGGCAAAGCACCCATGAAGAAAGCAATACTCCTTTGGCTGATAATTTTTATGAACGGAATATCAATACCTGCATCATATTCTGCTTCTGCCAGGGTCCTCAACGTCATGGTTCACCAGTTTTACTTTCAAGGAGATAAAAACTATTCATGGCTCAGCGAGGGAGTAACTGATACTTTAATATCTGACATGGCATACATTAATGGTATTAATGTTTATCGCAATGATGTCAGAACAGGCACATTATCCGGAAAGGAAAATGTGCCTGATGATGCCGCACTCATCCAGGCTGGCGAACTCATGTCAGCCAGGATAATACTCACGGGTAATATTGAGGTAAGCAGTAATGAAATCCGGCTGAACGCCTCGATAATTGATGCGAAGAAAAAGAAGACTGAAAAACAGGCAGAGTTCGAATGCGAACCGGGCGATATATTCAGACTACAGGAGAGACTGGCCCTCTGGTACCTTGCTGAAATAGAAAAACTTCAAATAACAGATGTTAAACCATTTGCACCCGACGATACAACAAAACAAAAAATCACGAATAAATACAGGCCCGCATATGATGCATACACCTGGTACTGCCGGGGACTTGAAGTTGAAGAAAAAAATCCACTAACCGCATACGAATATTATTTAAAGGCCATGGAGATTTCCCCTGATTATACAGATGCGCTTGAATGCGCCGGTTCCATCGCAAAAAGCATAATGAGTAAGTATGAAGACGCCATGAACTTTTATAAGAGGGCCTAAAGTGCCATTATAAACAGAGGAGATTCAGGCACCGGCGAACATGCCATTGTACTCACACTGCTTGGACGGTTATATTCAGCAATGGAAAATACTGACAGGGGACTTGAGTATTACAACAAAGCACTGACAGTTTATGAAAGCCTGGGACTTTGTGAAACTATTACATACGCCAGACTGATGAATCATTTTGCCAGTGTTTATTCTGACAAAAAGGAATTTGACAGGGCACTGGACTATTACATGAAAAGTAAAGAGATCAGGGATTCCCTGGGAATGCAGAATACTGAAGGTTATGGCGTACTGATGAACGATCTGGGAGTATTGTACTCTCTAAAGGGTGAACCGGGCATGGTAATTGAGTATTACCTGAAATCGCTCAATATCAGCGATACCCTTGGACAGACCAATACTATAGACTACAGCATAACCCAGTACAACCTTGGATCGACCTACCTTCAAATTGGTGATACCGACAGGGCACTCTCCTGTTTCTCCAGGGCAAGAGCGATTCTGGAAACTCTGGGCCTGGAAAAAACGGGCAACTACGCACTGTTAATGGATCAGATGGGCACAGTGTACCAGGATAAGGGAGAATTTGACACGGCCCTGGTATATTTCAAAAAGAGCATGGAACTACGCGAGGCTTTGAAACAGGTGCATACCAGATCGTATTCAATAATCATGAATGATATGGGAGTGCTGTATATTCATAAAAATCAGTATGACATGGCACTGATATATTTGAACAAATCCAAAGAGATATGCGATGAACTGGGACTCAGGGATACTGAACATTATGCTGCACTTCTTATGAACTTCGGATCAGTTTATTACTATAAGAATAACATTAACATGGCCTATATGTACTATAACGAATCCAAAAAAGTGCGTGATTCCCTGGGGCTTCAGGAAACCGGTGACTATGCAAGACTACTTTTCAACATTGCATGGATATATAAAACCAGGGGAGATATTAAAAATGCAAAAGAATACTTTAACCGGGCATATAAAGTTTTCAAGGCACGGGGTATGGAAGCTGATGCCAGAAGTGCACTTGAAGAGATGACAAGGATGGGGAACTGATATTCATATATTATATTCTACCGTATTGCAGGATCTATCACTACCGGAACACTATGACAATGCAGGTAAAATATCTAGTAATTTCTGTCAGAAATGGTTTTCCATTGTTTCGATTAATCCGGGGTGGTCCAATATGTCATCCTCGCGAAGGCGGGGATCCGTTATGACACTTGATGTTCGGTATACACCGGTGAATTTCGATCCATACAGCCATGACACGCATTATAAAAAACAGTGTGCATTCTCTGGGGACAGCCGCAGAATAAATAATTATGTGCATCAGTTTTATAAATGGTATAACATACCACGCGCCTAATGAG
Organism: uncultured Leptospirales bacterium; assembly: GCA_964440335.1. Lineage (GTDB taxonomy): Bacteria > Spirochaetota > UBA4802 > UBA4802 > UBA5550 > JAAYBQ01. The sequence continues at coordinate 399 of CAYTSF010000168.1, read as the reverse complement.
CAAATTAAAATAAGTTTACTACAATCTAACGCCTGCTATTTTTTAAGTGCTTGACAGTTCAATTTTTATAACATATTCTTTTTCGCGTATTATGACAGTTACATAAAAAGATATGACGCATTATCCAGAGAACCATCGGACAGGTTATACAATTACAAAATATATTACAGGGAGTACGTAGATGAAGAAAAATTCAGGCATTATTACTTTAATTGCTGCAGCAATTATTTTAGCATTCAATTCCGGTGTACTCGCAGCAAAAACGCTTAAAATAGCCGTACTGGATTTCCAGGCCAATGACACTTCAAAGTATTCAGCCAAGGCTGTTTCAGAATTCATAAGCACTGAACTGGCTCAAAAGAAAGAACTAACCATTATTGAACGCAGCCAGATGGGGGC
>CAYTSF010000167.1:0-6937 GCA_964440335.1 uncultured Leptospirales bacterium | reverse complement strand
ATGGAAAAAATCCGTGTCTCCTTTTTACTGCCTTTAAGGGCGCAGTGCGGTTTAACAGAAAAGGCCATACAGATGCCAATGCCCCGGCAGCATAGATCAGGGCTTTCAAGGAGTTCCGGAACACTTTGAATTATGACCGTCACTGATGATATAATCGCAAGGGTAGAGTTTCTCGAAAGGGAAAACTCCGAACTCAGGAGCAGGCTCGCGGAGTTTGTCCGCAGGGATACTGAACTCTTATCTGCGGCAGAAGATACCGGAGATATAAGCTTTCATGATCTTTTTAATATTGAAGAAATCCAGGCAATCCAGGATGCTTTTGCTGAAGCAGTTGGCATCTCCTCACTCATAACAGCGCCCGACGGGACTCCTATAACAAAGCCCAGCAATTTCTGCAGGCTCTGTAGCGGGATAATCAGGAAAACAGACAGGGGAATTGAGAACTGCAGAAGATCAGACAGCGTCATAGGTGTCTACAGGCCTGATGGCCCCACTATACAGCCGTGCCTCAGCAGCGGGCTGTACGATGCAGGCGCCAGCATCCGTGCAGGGAGCAGGCATGTTGCGAACTGGCTCATGGGCCAGGTGCGCACAGAGGAACAGCATGAAGAGGAGATGCTCAGGTACGCATCCGAAATTGGGGTAGATGCCAAAACCTACAGTGAGGCCCTGAAAGAGGTGCCGGTCATGTCACTGGAGAAATTTACCAGGATCGCAAATGCCCTGTACATGTTCGCCAACCTTCTCTCGGAAATTGCAATGCAGAATCTCCAGAACAAAAAAGATATTTACAGGCTCACGGGATTGCTGCCAATATGTGCATCGTGCAAGAAAATTCGTGATGATAAGGGATACTGGAACAGGATAGAAACATACATCGAAAAACATTCCACTGCCGTTTTTTCACACAGCCTTTGCCCTGGCTGCGTGAAGAAACTCTACGGCAGCGAGGACTGGTTTAAAGACGATAAACAATAACAGGGGGTCAGCATGGAAGATTTCCGGGACATGGTAAAAAGAAGCAGGAGCTACAGAAGGTTTTACGAAGACAAAAAGATCAGCATTGAAGACCTGGAGTACATGATCGACTGTGCGCGTCAGACTCCGTCAGCCCAGAACCTCCAGCCGCTCAGGTATATTATTGTAACAGAAAAAGATAAAGACAGGGTTTTCCCCTTCTGCAAGTGGGCCGCGTACCTCAAGGACTGGAACGGGCCTGAGGAGGGGGAGAGGCCCTCGGCATACATAGTCGTGCTCTCCGACGCCTCGGTTTCAAAGAACGTCAAGTGGGATCACGGAATAGCCGCGCAGACCATACTCCTGGCAGCCGCCTACCTGAACATGGGGGGCTGCATAATAGGTTCCGTTGACAGGGAATCCCTTGCCGATTCTCTGCGCATAACTGCCCGCTATGTGATAGAATTCGTCATCGCCCTGGGCTATCCCAAGGAGCACGTGGTCATAGACGAGATCGACGCCGACGGCGATATAAAGTACTACAGGGACAAGTTCCAGATACACCACGTTCCCAAGAGAAAGCTGCGCGATATAATCATCAAGACCGGCATTTAGCGTGGATGATGAAGGCTTCATGAACGCGGCCCTTTCGCTTGCGGAGGAGGCCTTTTGTGATGAAGAGATACCCGTCGGAGCGGTAATCGTGCTGGACGGCGGTATAATCGGCCAGGGCCGCAACCGCAACAGGGAACTGGCCGACCCCACCATGCACGCCGAAATCATTGCCATCAGAGAGGCAGCCGGGGCCCTTGCCAACGAGCGCCTTACCGGATGCACCATGTATGTAACCAAGGAGCCATGCGCCATGTGCGCGGGCGCAATCGTGCACGCAAGGATTGCTCGCGTGGTCATAGGCGCTGAAGACATTAAGTACGGCGCGTGCGGAACTGTCTTTGATGTGTGCGGCAGCAGCAGGATGAATCATGTGCCGCAGATAATTTTCGGCGTGATGAAGGAGAGGAGCGTGTCGATGCTCCGCGAGTTTTTTCAGGGCAGGCGCGCCCTGAAAAAACATGTATAATCAGCTGCAGAGAAAGTCTGTATTTACACCGGCCTTCAGTTTCAGCAGTACCAGGGGAACCGATACGGCCTTGCCCGACTCGCTGTGCCTGTTGGACCTGACACAGAGGTTGACGGTCCTCTCCTCGAATTTATCGTGGCTGAACCTGATCTGGAACTCGATGGTCTCCTTTCCTGACATGTTCTTCTCATCGTACTCCGGCCAGAAGTGGTAATATCCCCTTGTGGCGCATGTAGTGGTGTAGGGGTTTTTCCACCCGTCATCCATGAGCGCCGCAGGCCTGTTGTTATAGAGCAGCGTGACACTGAGGTCCGGGATGGCTGCAAGCGTGGCTTCATCGAGTACTTCTCCAATGAGGTACGGAAGAAGGCTTGTCTTCGCCTCGGACTGTGCAGTCTGCCCCGGTTCTGATTCCCTCCTCTTGAGAAAGAGCTCGATAGACTCGTATGTCAGGAAGAGTATATCGGTCTGCTCCTGGAGTTTAAGCCTTGTATCTATCCTTGAATGGATTATTCCGCGTTCACTTGTTACATAGCGGGGGGCTATCCTGTTGAGTACATAAGCTATTATATCGTTCCTCTGAAACTTGATGCTTTTCAGGGATTCGTCCTTGCCCAGGATCTCGTCAACGGTGTCCCTTACGAGGAGTTCCATGAGATTGAAATATTCCATACAGTTTCAATCCTCCTTTTGTCACTTTTTGCCGAAGCATATATTGAGTACTTCAATTATATCGCTAACCAGGTGAAAAGTCAGCCCTTTTTTAATATAATCCGGGATATCATCAAGGTCTTTTTTATTTTCTGAAGGAAGGATGATGCGCTTCACATTGGCCCTCTTTGCCGCAATGACCTTCTCCTTGATCCCGCCCACGGGGAGCACCTTCCCTGAAAGCGTAAGTTCGCCGGTCATGGCAAGATCGTTGCGTGCCATTTTCTTCTTAATCATGGAATAAATGGCAGAGGCAATGGTAACGCCCGCAGACGGGCCGTCCTTGGGTGTGGCGCCCGCAGGCACGTGGACATGTATCATGTTGTTCTCAAAGATATTGCGCGCGGCCTCGTCGTCCTGCAGCAGGTGGTTGATGTAGGTGTACGCTATGTTCGCAGACTCGGTCATGACTTCGCCAAGCTGCCCTGTGAGCTTCAGGCCCGAACCGCTCTTTACCTTCACGTCGATGGACTCGATTGTCAGCGTTACGCCGCCAAGCGAGGTCCATGCCAGGCCTGTTACTATGCCGGGTTTCGTGATCGCCAGCTTCTCCTCCTCCTGGAATATTTCTGTTCCAAGGTATTCCCTTATCTGCTTTTCTGTAAGGGGCTTCAAAGGGATTTTTTTATTCTTTGCCACAAGGGTCGCGGTCTTGCGGCATATTTTTTCTATGTTGCGTTCCAGGTTGCGCACACCCGCCTCGCGTGCCCAGCCGTTTACGATCATCATGTAGCCTTGTTTGTCGAGCTTTACGCTGCTCTTCTCAAGGCCATGCATTTTAAGCTGTTTGGGGAGCAGGTACCTGCGGCCGATCTCGTATTTCTCCATGGCGATGTAGCCCGAAAGCCTGATGATCTCCATCCTGTCAGCCAGTACCGGCGGGATTGTGTCCAGGGTGTTGGCGGTCGTGATGAAGAGCACGTCGCTCAGGTTAAAGGGAAGGTCAAGATAGTAGTCCCTGAACTCCACGTTCTGTTCAGGGTCAAGCACCTCCAGCAGGGCCGACGCAGGGTCTCCCTGGAAGCTCTGGCCCATCTTGTCGATCTCGTCGAGCATGAACACGGGGTTGTTGGTCTTGGATATCTTTATGCCCTGGATTATTTTACCGGGCATGGAACCGATGTATGTGCGGCGGTGTCCCTTGATCTCGGCCTCGTCGCGCATGCCGCCAAGGGATATGCGGAAGAACTTTCTGTTGAGCGCAGCTGCAATGGACTTGCCAAGCGACGTCTTGCCCACGCCCGGAGGCCCCACCAGGCATATGATCGATCCGCGTGCATCGGGCTTAATTTTCCGAAGGGCGATGAATTCGAGTATGCGTTTCTTGACATCTTCAAGGCCGTAGTGGTCACGGTTCAGTATCTTCTCGGCACGGTCAAGGTCTATCGAGTCCGATGTAGCAGTGTTCCACGGCAGAGAGAGCACGGTGTCTATGTAGTTCTTTGTCACAGAGAATTCCGATGATGCGGGTTCCATGAACACGAACCTGTCGATCTCCTCGTTGACCTTGTCCTTAACCTCTCCCTTGAGCCCCATCTCCTCGACCTTTTTGCGCATCTCGCGCGTCTCTACGGTGCGTTCGTCCTCGTCTATGCCAAGTTCGGTCTTTATGGCCTTGAGCTGTTCTCGCAGGAAGTAGTCGCGCTGCTGGCGGTCAACTTTGTCGCTTATCTGGTGCTGTATCTTTTTCTGTACATCCATGACCTCCATCTCTTTGTGGAGAAGGTGGAGTACCCGCACAAGACGCAGGCGCACGTCAAGCGTTTCGAGCACCTCCTGGTATTCGTTCTTCTCAAGGCTGAGGATTGAGGTTACGAAGTCGGCAATCTTCCCCGGCTCCTCGACGTTGAGCATGGTCAGTTTCATCTCTTCGGTGAAGAGCGGGTTGTTGTCAGAGAGGAGCTTGAGCTGGGAGAGTACCTCGCGGGTCAGGGCCTTGATTTCGAGCCTGTTTCTTTTGCCAAGGCTGTCGTCAAGGTACTCCACATCAGCCATGAGGTATTTTTTACGTTCAACGGGCCTTGTTATGCGGAACCGCCTGACGCTGTTTATGAGCACATTTACGCCGCCGTCGGGGAGGTTGATCTTCTTCAGTACGCGGGCCGCAGTGCCATAGGTGTAGAGGTCCTCGAAGTCGATTTCACCCTTGTCGTCGTCCTTGATGAGAACAAGGCCGATAGTGCGCGATTCGTTCAATACCCTGTCGATAACCTTGGTGAACCTGCCCTGGGAAATAATGAGCGGCGTCACTATTCCGGGGAATATGGGCCTGTATCGTATTGGTATAAGGTATATCTGGTCAGGGAGCACATGGTCGATTCCAAGGTCGCTTTCGAGTATTTCGGCGTCGATTGTAAACTCGCTCCCGTCATGCATCAGGTCATCAATTTCCATCAAAACTTCTCCATATAATGCGTAAAAATGCTAATAAATACACGGGTATGCATTAATCAAGGATTTTTTACCCCTAAAAGTAAAGTGTAAGCTGAAACGGCGGTGAATTCAATTTTTTAATCGTTGCTTAAATGACATAACCTGGAAAATTACAACCTTGTGATGTCAGGCCCGTCTCTGTCCGGGTACTGTCCGCAAGACCGGAACAGGCACTGGCAGAATAAAGAATATGCAACAGTTAATATCCTGCACGATGGATTGATTCATGCATAGCCGGACGTTTTTCATTAAATAATTGACTCATGAGAACATCGGGCATACAATATATCCGTGGAGAGTATCTATGCGTATTAAAAAGTTTCCAGGCGGCATGTCCGGCTTATTAAAAATTAACTTCATCGTGGCCGGTGCGGTAAAATCCTGCACTTTTCTCTATGCAGTAACTCTGGCTGCGGCACTTCTATTTTCAGTATCATGCTCTGACATGTACAACGATAAAAGGGAGATAAACGGCCAGTGGCAATGGACAAGGATGCACGGCACTGCCTCTGTCTTCATGGTGGTTTATACTGCGGCCGTTGATAACAGCGGGAATGTTTACGCGGCTGGCATAAATGCTTCTTCAACTTCATGGATAATAATCAAGTATGACGCAGAGGGCAATTTTGTATGGGAAAAGACCTTCGGCGACAGCGGAGATGAAGTGATCAGGGGCCTTGTTTTTGATAAGGAGAATTGTGCCTACGCGGTTGGCTATACAAATTCACCGACGTTTCTCGGTGTGACAGCGCCTGGCGGTGGCGGTTCAAACGATGACATCGTTATTGTTAAATTCAACGAAGACTGGACTCCTGCATGGGTGAGGCTTTACGGGAGCATTTCTACTGATATGGGTTACGGAATTGCTCTGGATAAAAACAGCAACGTATATGTTACAGGGTATACACGGGGGAGTTTTAACGGGCAGGCTGCTGCGACAGATATGCTGCCCGATCCGTTTATCATCAAGCTTGATAAAAACGGCACCCTTATAAAAACAGAGATAAGGGATGTGTTAACTTCAAATGCGTTTTATTCCATAGCAGTTGACAGCAGCGGGAACGTTTATGCTGCGGGTTATACCGAAGGGGTAGTCGATTCCCAGGTTTGCACCGGCGGTAATGATTTTTTACTTATGAAATTTGATTCTGACCTTAACTGGAAAGCGACAAGGGTCTGCGGCTCAACCTTAACTGATCAGGCAAACTCTGTCGTGACCGATTCAGCAGGGAACATTTATATGGGCGGGTATGCCTCGGCCGATATAAACGGGGAGCCATTTGCCGGTGCGACCGATGCTGCCCTGGTCAAGTATAACAGCAGCATGAAACTGGAGTGGGCCAGGCTTGTCGGTACAGGCAGCGGCGACTATGGCTACAGCCTTGTTGCTGACAGGTGTGATAATATTTATATCGGCGGCTATGTTTCGGGTTCAATTGACGGCCAGGATTATTTCGGGTCAATTGACGCGTTTGTTTCCAGGTTCTCCGGTGACGGGAACAGGGAGTGGACAAGGATAGCGGGAGGAGCCTCAGGCCAGGATATGAGTTTGGGATGCGGACTGGCAATTAATCCTGACGGTGAGCTGTATATGGCAGGACCAACTAACAGCAGCATGGTTGATGACCTGGCGCTCACAGGCCTCCAGGACATGCTGCTTGTTAAATACCGCTGACAGGTAGTGTCGCAGATTCGCTTCAGGATAATTATTGACACCTGTTCAGAAATCTGTAAAATTGATGCTTATTATGTACG
>CAYTSF010000166.1:0-6981 GCA_964440335.1 uncultured Leptospirales bacterium | reverse complement strand
GACCTTGATTCCGTGGAAGATACAATCAATCTTACGGAGGAGATAAAGGCTCATATTAATGCCGGGCTTATGAGCGGAAAGATCAGAGAGATATATTTAGCGGAGTTTACAGTAAACTGAGAACACCGCAGCTCTGTTATTGAATCACAGCCCTTTCATTGTGAGTGAAATTCTTTTCCTGTCGGCGTCAATCTCCAGCACCCTGACCGTTACTTTCTGGTTGACCTTAACCACTTCATAGGGATCAGCCACGAATTTATCGCTCAGCTGGCTCACATGAACAAGCCCGTCCTGGTGCACCCCTATATCAACGAATGCTCCGAATGCGGTCACATTGGTCACAACACCCGGAAGGCTCATGCCCGGTTCAAGGTCTGTTATCTGCCTGACATTTTCTGAATATGTAAAAAGTTCAAACTCTCTCCTGGGATCACGTCCCGGTTTCTCGAGCTCCGCGTATATATCCCTGAGTGTGGGCATACCCCTTTCAGGTGTGACATACTTTTCCAGTTTAATTCTATCCCTGAGCTCCTTCCTGCTGATCAGGTCTATGACACCGCATGACAGGTCAACCGCCATCTGTTCAACCACCCCGTAGCTTTCGGGATGGACCGCGCTGCTGTCCAGCGGGTTCTCCGCTCCCCTGACGCGCAGGAAGCCCGCTGCCTGCTCGAATGTCTTCGCGCCCATACCGGTCACATTTTTAAGGTCCTCCCGCGACCTGAACGGCCCGTTCTTTGCCCTGTACTCAACTATAGCGCCGGCCATGCGGCCCGACAGGCCTGAAACATAGCTCAGCAGCTCGCCGCTTGCCGTATTGACCTCCACGCCCACGGAATTAACGCATCCTGAAACCACATCCTCCAGGCTCCGTCTCAGCTCTTTCTGGTCAACATCATGCTGGTACTGTCCCACACCTATTGATTTCGGGTCGATCTTAACAAGCTCCGCCAGCGGGTCCATGAGCCTTCGGCCTATGGATACAGCGCCGCGGACCGTAACATCGTGGTCCGGGAACTCCTTCCGCGCAGTCTCGGACGCGGAATATACAGACGCCCCGCTCTCGTTAACCATTGTAATTATTACGTCCGGAATGGAAAGCACCCTGCAGAAATCAACGGCCTCCCTGCCGCCGGTACCGTTGCCTATGGCTATGGCCGCAATTTTATATTTCCCGCAGAGCGATGTAATAACGCGGCCCGCTTCATCTCTCCTGTTATGCGGTTCAAGGGGGTAGACAGTTTCATAATGCAGCAGGTCGCCCTGGGCCGACAGGCATACGAGTTTACAGCCTGTGCGGAGGCCGGGGTCCAGGGCAAGTACCGGCTTCCCTCCCATTGGCGAGGCCAGGAGCAGTTCCCGCACATTCCCGGCAAAGACCTTTATGGCCTCGGCATCAGCCCTCTTCTTGAGGGAGTTCCTCAGCTCTGTCTCCATCGACGGGCCCATGAGCCTCCTGTAACAGTCATTCACCGCCTCACGTACATACTGTGAAGCCTCAACACCGTTCTTCACAAACTCCCCTTCAAGCAATACCGCGGCCTTATCCTCTTCAGGCATAAAGTGCGCGGAAAGTATGCCTTCGTCAACTCCGCGCAGTACGGCCAGTATCCTGTGTGAAGGGGCTTTGTACGCGGACTCGGACCATTCAAAGTAATCCCTGAACTTCGCGGCATCCTTATCTTTGTCCTTACCCTTCACCACCTTTGAAGCCATGGAAGCCTGCGACGCAAAAAGCCTTCTCATTTTATCGCGCGCTTCAGCGTTCTCGTTTACCTGCTCAGCGATTATATCCATTGCTCCCTGAAGCGCCTCCTCCTTTGAGACAACACCAAGGTCCGCGTTTATATACTTTGCGGCTTCAGCATCAACGCTGAACTTATCCTGCATGAATATCCTCTGTGCCAGGGGCTCAAGCCCCTTCTCCCTGGCGATCATCGCGCGTGTGCGCTTTTTGGGCCTGTAAGGCAGGTATATATCCTCAAGGGAGGACATGGTCTCAGCCGCATTCACCGCAGCTTCAAGTTCAGGTGTAAGCTTCTCCTGGTCTGCCAGTGAACGGAGTATGGTCGCGCGCCTTGCGTCAAGTTCCGCAAGGTCGGCCAGCCTGTCGCGCACTGCAATAATCGCCACCTCGTCCATGTTGCCGGTCGCCTCTTTCCTGTACCTGGCAATAAAAGGTACGGTGGCATTATCAGCAAGCAGGGCCGCAACAGCCTTTACCTGTTCAGGTTTCAGCTTCAGTTCTCCGGCGGTTTTCTTTATGTTATTCAGTGTTATATTATTATCCATTTCATGTTCCTGCATATTTTTTATTACTCAATACTTACCGTATATTATGAGGTCAAGTATATTATGTCTGATACAGCACATATAGTGTCCGCATGGATTCCCGCCTGCGCGGGAATGACATTTTGGACGGCCCCGCGCAGGATGCATAAATAATTCACTTTACATTACACAGTGTTACATCATACTCTCCGCAGCACAATTGGAGCGTATGTATGAACGAATTCTTCTACAGCCTGACCCCTGACGCGGTAATACGCGCTGTCGAACAGAGCGGGCTTAAGCCCACAGGCCACTACATGGTACTGAACAGCTACGAAAACCGCGTCTATGACCTCATGCTGGAGGACGAGTCGCATATAATCGCCAAGTTCTACAGGCCCGGACGCTGGACATCTGAACAGATACTCGAAGAGCATTCATTTCTCCTTGAGCTGCGGGAGGATGAAATACCCGTCTGCGCGCCGCTCACATTTCCCGACGGAAGGACACTCCATTCCTTCGAGGACATATACTTCGCGGTGTGGAAACGCACCGGCGGCCGCGTCAGGGACGAACTTAACGATACACACCTTCTCAGCCTGGGACGGCTCATAGCCCGCATACACAATACAGGTGCATCAAAACCCGCACCGCAAAGACTCGTCCTTTCGCCGGAAAACTTTGTCCTGAAACCCCTTGCCTTCCTTGATGAAAACAGTTTCCTGCCGCCGCACTGCCGCGACAGGTACATGGATTCAGCCCGTGAAGTGGCATCTATCTACAGTGCACTTCTCCCTGAGGTACCCCTGCACCGTATTCACGGCGACTGCCACATCGGGAACCTGCTCCACGGGCAGGAAGGATGGTTCTTCCTTGACTTTGACGATTTCGTGAACGGGCCGGCTGTACAGGACATATGGATGCTCGCGCCCGCCATGGACAGCGAAGGGGCCAGGCAGCGTGAAGTACTGCTTCAGGGATACAGGGAATTCAGGGACTTTGAACATTCATGGCTGCGGCTCGTGGAGGTCCTGCGCGCGGTAAGGTACATACACTACGCGGCATGGATCGCGCGCAGGTGGGAGGACCCGGCGTTTCCGGAAATCTTTCCGCACTTCGGCAGCGGAAAGTACTGGTCCGATGAAACCGCGGACCTCGTTAAACAGCTTGATGTGATAAAAAGGAACCTTGACCCCGGATCAGCACCAGCTGAACCCGAACCGGAACTTACGAATAAGGACTTTTTCTGGGACATGGAATAATCAGGCCCCGATTGTCTCCCCTATCCTTTTCCAGAAACTTTTTTTATCTATACCGCCCTTGATATAAACTGAAATGAGTTTTCTCACACTGGGAGGAAAAGCGTTCCAGTACTTTTCGATCCACCCCTCAGGCATTCGACCGATTTCATCCTTATCCATCTCACCCTGGCTGTAGAGTATAAACTGAAGTATCATGCTCCTGAGCATATCGGGCGGAAGGCTGACAGCATGCCTGCCCGCGGTCAAGCCTGAAGGAACCATCTGTTCAACAAGGGCCTTCAGCTCATCAGGTTTAATATCCGGTTTATGCTCACGGGCAAGCTTAATAACAAGCTCCCTGGCCATGAATTTAATATTTGCACCGGTCAGCCCCATCTGCTGATTTATCTGCGAGGAAAGCTTCCTGGCCATCTCCGCTGGATCAGGAACACTATAGCGCCTGCGGTTTTCGCGCTCTTTAAGCAGACGTTCAAGCTCCTGAATCTCATCATGAGATGAGTTCTCCATAAAATCACGCAGTATGCGGTTTGCCTCATCATCCTTTTTCAACCTGGTCACCTTCTATGATACGGATTACGGACTTGATCTTATCATCAAAACAGACAAATCTGCCACGGAGGCAGGGAGCACACGGAGAAATATTAATCAGACCTGCCGAAAACCCTGAGATCTCTGTGTCTCAGTGGCCATTTTATATTCTTTAGTATCAGTATTTTCAGGATAATCCAGGTTACTTCCTGAATTTTAACACAGAAAAAGCGACTGTACTGAAAAGTACAAGGTTCATGATACCGAAAATCCTGAAAACCGGATCGGATGAAACAAGCGTTGCCGGGGTCATAAAAAGTATTGATCCCCATATGCCGAGTGTCCATGTAAGTGATATATCCGACGATGACCTGCGTCTCCAGATCTTCAAAACAAGAGGTATATTGAAAAGGGGCATGATAATACTGGCCGCCATACCTGTAATTACTATTATATTTTTTATATCCATAATATCAGTACTCCTGAACACTAATCCGGAATAACCGTAAATGTCAATTTGAATTACTGTTCTTTACGATTGAATTATGGCATTATGAACTGATTTTTACCCGCAGAAAAATAATCCCATGCCACATAATCTTACTGCTTGACAAAAGCCATGCTCCGCTTATATCTGTAATTCCAGCACGTATATACCCCGCAACAAGGAGCATTTCATGAGACCTACAGGTTTTAATAATGAACTTTACCTGAAGGAGCAGAGTGAAGCCATTCTCGGCCGTATAAAAAATTCCCGGTTCGACAAGCTCTACCTTGAATTCGGGGGTAAAATACTCTTTGATTACCATGCCGCCAGGGTATTGCCGGGTTTTGACACCAACGTAAAAATGAAGCTCCTCTCGATGCTCAAGGACTCAGTGGAAGTCATCATGTGCATCTGCGCCATGGATATTGAACGTAAAAAGATACGTGCTGATTTCGGGATAACCTACGACACTGATGCTATGAAAACCATAGATGATTTTACGGAATGGGGAATTAAAGTCGGGGCAGTAGTAATCACAAGATATGAAGAACAGCCCGGCGCCCAGTCATTCAAGAACAAGCTCGAACGCCGGGGTGTAAAGGTTTATACGCATAAATTTACAAAGGGCTATCCAACAGATGTTGACCTCATTGTAAGCGAAGAGGGCTACGGCGCTAACGATTACATAAAGACCGCGTGCCCCATCGTTGTTGTAACAGGTCCCGGACCGGGAAGCGGCAAACTGGCCACCTGCCTTTCACAGCTTTACCATGAACACAAACGCGGTATAAAGGCGACTTACGCTAAATTTGAGACCTTCCCCATATGGAACCTTCCGCTTAAACACCCTGTTAATGTAGCCTACGAAGCGGCAACCGCAGAGCTTCGCGATGTGAACATGATAGACCACTTCCACCTTGAGGCATATAATGAAAAATCAGTGAATTATAACCGCGACCTCGACGCCTTCCCCCTGCTGCACCGGATTATTGAAAAAATCACAGGGGAATCATCCTTTTATAAATCCCCGACAGATATGGGTGTAAACAGGGCTGGCTTTGCCATAACCGATGACGCCGTTGTACGTGAAGCGTCAAACCAGGAGATTATCCGCAGGTATTTCAGGTATTCATGCGAATACGCAATGGGCCTCTGCGACAGGGAAACAGTGCAGCGGGTCGAACTTCTCATGAAGGACAACGGGCTTAAACCGGAAGACAGGCATGTGGTGACACTCTCCAGAGACGCGGCGTTAATCGCAAAAGATAAGAACAAGGGGAACAGGGGAATATTCAGCGGCGCGGCGCTTGAACTGCCGGATGGCGGGATAGTCACGGGATACAACTCGTCATTGCTCCATGCCGCATCAAGCGTTGTACTGAATTCAATAAAAAAGCTTGCCGGGATTCCCGCTGAAATCGATCTTCTTCCATCCTACATACTTAATTCACTCATGCATTTTAAACAGGACATTATAAGAAGTTCACCTGTCAGCCTTGACCTTGAGGAAACACTCATAGCTCTCGCAATAAGCGCTACGACAAATCCAGGGGCAGAGGCAGCCATGCATAAGCTCAGGGAGCTTGCCGGATGTGAAATACACCTGACTCATATGCCCACCCCGGGTGACGCCGCGGGTCTCCGGAAACTGGGTCTCAACGCAACAAGCGATCCGGATTTCGCATCTAAAGCTTTGTTTATCGGATAATCATCCTCTTCAACGGGCACCGCATAATTATAAAAACAGAAAAAGCCGCGTGATAATGCGGCTTTTTCTGTTTCAAATTCATATAATTATATAGGAATTTTACCCATATAAAAAATATTTTTTACTATCAAATAAAATAATATTTCCTATTGCTTTTTTCTGATTTTAATATTAGCGTAAGCAAGTGGGATTTTTGGTATTCATGTTTTAAACATGATAAAAAAGAATATTTCTGATCAAAACAGGAAGCTATGACTCAGTAATATTTTCTATTTATTTTCACTGTCAATATAAAAATTTTGCCCGCCAAAGGCTATAAAATTATTTATATGACCAAAAAAATTTACTTATCATGAAGAATATGGAAAAAATTATAGAATAAAACTCTTTTTAAAAACCTCACCCCGATTTCAGTATGTTATTCATACTGAAATCGGGGTATAAACCTTAACCATTCATTAAAAACCCGCATTAATCCTTAAAATTTCAAAGAAAAACATAAAAATATTCAATCAAAGCTAAAATAAATAAAAAAAATTATTTACGTAATTTACCGCTATTGTATAACAAAACGTCTGGACGGTTAACCCAAAACTTAAAAAAATAATTATTACTACCATACTATGTGAAGGAGGAAGTAATGGGAAAATTCAGTTACAATACAGAGGCTGTCGCTAATCTCAAGCTCAATGAGAGCGATATGCCTTTCGTCGACAGACTGATCA
>CAYTSF010000165.1:2527-6991 GCA_964440335.1 uncultured Leptospirales bacterium | reverse complement strand
GAGGCTGTCAGTTCAACGATACTGAAAGAGATAAGTCGCATGGAGATGAGTATAGTGCCTGGCGGCAGCAGCGCAAATGCTCTTGCCGGGCTTGCTGCGCTGGGTGGAAGCGCTGCTTTTATAGGCAAAGTGGGCAACGATTCTAACGGTGAAAGATATATCGCTGAGACTGAAAAGAGCGGTGTCGCATCATTTATTAAAAAGGGGAGCGGAATATCAGGCCATGCAATAACCTTCATTACCCCTGATTCGGAGAGGACCTTCGCAACACATCTTGGCGCGGCAACCAGCCTTTCAATGTCAGATGTGGATTTCAGCGTAATTGAGCAGAGCTCAGTTCTTCACCTTGAAGGCTACCTATTTGAGCCGCAGGTGCAGCGGGAAATCTGCTACGAGGCGATGAAGAGAATCAAGGAGAAGGGGGGCCTGGTATCGGTTGACCTGTCTGACCCGTCACTTATCGGAAGGATTAAGGATGTGTTTGCCGATGTACTCGACAGGTTTGCCGATATTGTATTTGCAAATGAGGAGGAGGCCCATGCATATACAGGCCTGCGGGAGGTAGATGCCCTCATGGTGCTCGGTAAAAAAGCGGGTTTCGCGGTCGTTAAGCTTGGCGCCGGGGGGAGTGTGATCAAGTCGGGTGACAGCATAATAAAAATTGATCCATGCCCGGTTAAGGTCGTGAACACCAACGGCGCGGGTGATATGTACGCTGCAGGGATTATCTATGGTCTTACTGCCGGTATGAGCCCGGAGGTTGCGGGAAAGATTGCAAGCTATGCTGCATCGCTTGTTGTGGGGTCCGAGGGTGCCAGGTATTACGGTAAAATAGATACGGCTGATATCAGGTAAAGAAAATATTCATCTCTTCAATTGCGCGGTCATAAGCCTGCTCAAAGGACATGTTTGCCTTGAATCCCGCAGCATTCTTGTGGCCGCCTCCGCCGTTTTTTATAGCAATAGAGGCAACGTCAAGATCGCCCTTTGTACGCATGCTTATCTTTACAGGGCCATTTATATCCTGCTTGACCAGTACACTGGCAACCACGCCCTTTACTGTAAATGGCATATTGATCGTTGCCTCGCCCTCCGAGAATGAACCCCCTGTTTCAGTAACCATATCCGGCGTGAGCTTCATGACTATCATCCTGCCGTCGTGCATTATCTCCATAGTCGATAATATCATTCCGCGCAGCTGAAAGCTTGCAAGCGAATTGCTTTCATAAAGGTGTTCGTATACCCTGAACGGGTTCACCCCGTATGATACAAGCTTTGATGCAATACGCAGTGTCTCGGATGTTGTCTTGGGATACCTGAACGACCCGGTGTCAAAAACCATGCCCGCGTAGAGGGCCTGAGCGGTTTTAAAATTCAGTTCGCACCCGTAGTGCTCGATGATTGTTGCAACAATTTCGCATACGGATGATGATTCAACCTTGATGTAGTTGTCATCGGTCCTTTCAAGAAACCCCTCGTGGTGGTCAATTATGAAATAGTTTTTGACCAGGCCGCTGAGTACCCTGTATGCCGAACCGATATTGTCGTAATCGTTTGTATCCAGCACGAACTGTGAATACTCCTCTATGTCTTCGGGAAGCTGTGACTGGTCCTTCAGTATGTTGATTTCGTTATCTGCATCGATGAATATGCATATCTCAGGTGTGGGGTCGGAATTGAAGATGATGGCAGTTTTTCCAAGCTGCCTGAGAAGGTCCAGAAAGGCTATTTCAGAACCCAGGCCGTCGGCATCGGGACTCTCATGAGTTGAAATGATGAATTTATCATTTTTCTTGATGAAGTCTGCCAGGTTCTGAATAGACTGGTTCATCGAACCTCCTGTTTTATATCCTGTTTAATGAGGGGATATCCAAGCTCCTCGCGGACCTGCACATATTTTTCTGCGCACTTACGCGCTATGTTGCGTACCCTGGTGATGTATCCCACCCTTTCTGTAACAGAGATTGCGCCCCTGGCATCAAGCATATTAAAAACATGGGAACATTTCAATACAAAATCGTATGCCGGGAGTACAATGTTCGCTCCTTCGTATTCGAGCACGGCCAGGCATTCCTTCTCGAACATGTCGAAGAGTTTAAAATACATCTCAGTGCCTGCAATGTTAAAGTTGTAGTGAGAAAATTCAAATTCGCTTCTGTGGTGGATGTCCCTGTAAGTGAGCCTGTCGTTCCACTTTATATCGAATACGCTGTCAACCTGCTGTATGTATGTGCATATGCGCTCAAGCCCGTAGGTCAGTTCAACTGATACAGGGTCAAGGTCTATGCTCCCGCACTGCTGGAAGTATGTGAACTGTGTCACCTCCATTCCGTCGAGCCAAACCTCCCAGCCCAGGCCGGCAGCGCCAAGCGTGGGAGACTCCCAGTCATCCTCTACGAAGCGTACATCATGTTCCTTCAGGTTTATTCCCAGAAATTCCAGCGACTGGAGGTACAGGTCCTGTATGTTCGAGGGTGATGGCTTCATGATTACCTGGTACTGGTAGTAATGCTGCAGGCGGTTGGGATTGTCTCCGTACCTGCCGTCGGTAGGGCGCCTGGATGGTTCCACGTACGCCACGTTCCAGGGTTCGGGCCCCAGAACTTTAAGGAATGTGGCGGGATTGAACGTGCCCGCGCCAACTTCAAGGTCGTATCCCTGCATGATCACGCATCCCTTATCGCCCCAGTATTCGTTCAGCCTGGCTATAATATTCTGAAAATGCATAATTCCTCTTCAATAGAATGTTTGGTGAATACACTATGCGTGCATAGATTAAGTCAAGTAAATTATACCACGCTTTTTTCCCTGTCGAGCCAGGCATCTTTAAGTGTCTGGTGATAATCGCTGAATGCCACAGGATCGGTCAGGCTGAAGTGTTCCAGGACTTCGTCATTCACGGTTTCAAAACGGTACCGGTTATTTTCTATTTCAATAAATGCGTCCGCAAGGTAGACCGTGTAGATGAGGTCCCGCAGGTTCTCAGGGGACCTGTGCGGGGAATGGTGGAGTTCAACCGCAACTGTCAATGCCTCATTGAAGTTCCACTTTTTGCATATGAGCGCGCCAAGTGAACTGTGGCTGATCCCCAGCGTGATCTCTTCGAGCAGGTTGGAATCGGTCATACCCTTGAATCCTGAAATCTCGACCATTTTCCCGGAAAGATCAGGATTGATTGTAAGCAGCACAATTTTACCGATATCGGCAAGAAGCGCCGAGATGTAGGCCATATCGCCAATCCTGGCTGTTGAGCTTTTTTTTCTGGAGATGATCTGGGAGTAAAATGCCCTTTTATATGACTCGGCCCAGATCATTTCAAATTTTTTATAACGCGTCTCAACAACCCTCATGACGCCTGTGGCGATGAGAAGGGTGTTCAGCCCTTTCAGGCCTATGATTTTAACGGCATCGTCTATGCTTTCGATTTTACCGGAGGAGATATATGCCGCTGAGTTGGAAAGCTTTATGATCGACGCGGTAAGCCCGGGGTCACGTGAGATCGCTGCAGCTATGTCTTTCAGCTGGCTTTTAGGGTCGCGGCAGAGCTGGCGAATCTCCCTGATGTTGTCTGGGATTGCAGGGATCTGTTCGATTTCAGAGAGTATCTCCTCTGTCAGTTTGTTCTGGATTTCGGGGGTGCTCATGCGGCATGGGATGCTCAGGGTAATCGATGTGAGTTTTTCTGTTCTGCTTATACTGAAAGACTCCTTGGGCAGACCTGAATTTTTCAGCAGCATGAGCGCCATGATAAGCCCAAGTCCTGAACCTTCAGAATCATCAAGGACATCGCCGAATGCCTCTGACATGTCGGTGTAGAGGTATGCCTTGTTGATCCTGGCCTTGATTTTGTTCATCTCTGATTCGAGTATTGGATTGTTGTTAATAACCGTAATGTGAATAAAATCGTCCTTCTTTGAAAAATTCACCCTGACTACATATTTAGAGCCCTCAATGGCCTTCATCGTTTCATTAACGTTGTCCATGAATACGCTTTCTTTGAAACTCTCCATCCCCTCCCGGTAACTCTGAGTGTCGTTCAGGTTGATACCCTGGATGTTAAAGTAGAGCCGCTTGAGGTTTGCTTTTACAGCATTGTTTACGAGCTCTTTGATGATCGATATTACAGTATTCTTCAGAAACAGCAGGTCGTAATGTTCAAGGTACCTGTGGATAATTTTAATGAGGGCTGCATCTGTCTCAGGGCTGTATTTGTGGAATTGAATAAAAAAGTCATCCCCCGCGGAGATGGCTTTCAAATAATTATCAGGTTTAATAAAGAATCCTTTTGCTTCTGATCCGTTCAAATTAAAACTCCAGTAATCACGGTTTCCGGAACCGGTTCGGGACAGTTCAATCTATCCTGCTTATAAACTGTTCTGCAGGTGAACATTTTCAAAAAACGAATTTTAATAAAAAAAGTCTGTGCATCATGATAGTTTATTACCAGAATGAACAGTAATTTAT
>CAYTSF010000165.1:0-2427 GCA_964440335.1 uncultured Leptospirales bacterium | reverse complement strand
CCGGGCGGGATATGGGCCTGTGAGGTAAAATTTGATGTTGACAGTTGTATAATACTATTGATATATGAATTTACAAATAAGAAAGATGCAGTGGAGAGTTACTGATGAAGACCAAGGCTGATTTCCCGAACCTTAACACAAAATTGCCCGATGGTATCATGCCAAATGGTGCATCATACAAGGTTATGGTTGTTGACGGAAAGGAGTTTCATCGTAAACAGATTGTACAGATACTTGAATCTGAGAAATATACAATAATTGAAACAGCTACAAACGGTAAGGAGGCCCTGGATAAACTTGCCGCTCTTAAAGCGAGGCCCGATATTATTACAACTGAGCTTGATATGCCGGTCATCGACGGTTACGCGATGCTCTATGAACTGAAACAGAAGGGTAACATGCCTATTATAGTTTTTATTGCCGAGGATACTACAAAGGGTGTTATGCAGGACCTCATAACAATGGGGGCCAGTGATTTTATACTGAAGCCGATTAACAGGCGGCTGATTCTTGAAAGAATAAAGAATGTTCTGAACAGGAAGCTCAAATCGGATCATTAATCCGGCACATTCTGAATTTATGACAGGTGATTTCTATGCCCAGTGAACTGGATGCTGCAGCCAGTGTTTTTTCTGAACAGGCAAAAAAGCATCAGATTGCCCTGTATTATACAATGGGAGACCAGGAGAAGGCCAAAAAAATGGTCAATAATGCCTATACTGATCTCTATGTCATCAAGTGCAGTTTTTCCTCCTCAAGTGTTTACGGGGCTCTGCTGATCTTCCTGAATACATCTTATCTGAAGGCAGTTCATGCTCATATTCTTGTGACACGTTCCTTCGATCTTGTTGATATCAAAACAACAAGGGACTGGAGAAGCTTTGAGAGGCAGCTTGTAGACATAGCAAAGAAGGGTGATCACGATGAGATGTTTTCCAACCAGTTTAAAGATAACCTGCTGAAGGGATTGACTATCCAGGAGATTTCAAACCTGGCCAAGCTGCTTGAGCAGAACAATGGCATAGCAATTAACCATTTTCTTCAAAAATTTGTTTCTACGGTAACCGGTCTTCAGAACATGGAGCTGAGCGCCGATTATGAGCAGATATCGTCATTATCCATGGAATTGCATTCAGTAACATCAATTAAAATTCAACAGTCAGAGCTTGCTACCGGTGATGAAGCAAAACAGAATGTAGAGAACATCAAGGTTGAACCTCAGGATGACGCCCTTCAGGGTAAAGAGGTAAAGCTTGTCCTCAATGGCGCGCTGATTCTTTCTCCCATAAAGGGCAAGGACATAAGCAGCCTTGCTGTGGGCGACAGGATTATGGTCAGCATTGTCGACAAAAACCCACGGGCGATCGATGTGGCCAAGGCCTTCAATGCCTATGACAGTGAGAAGGGAATAAGGCCGATTTCCGGACGGATCATCAGCCTCAAACATGATGAGGTGTACACGATTTTTACCATAGTTGCCAAGGGTATTTTTATCAAAATCGTCGAGGAGGAGAGCAGTATCAAGATTGCCATGGACCCCGCATACTATGCCGGGGATGGTAAAAAGGAGAGCGAGTCATCGATAAGCGGCCTTACCCTGATAATTCTCGCGGTTGTATTCCTTGTGCTTGTAGGAATTGTGGTACTGTTTATCATGAAACTTTAACTGACCGGCCTTATGGGAAGCCCCTTTTTAATCAGTTCATCCTTTACCTGTTTTATGCTTATCTCCCTGAAGTGAAAAATTGACGCTGCAAGAACCGCGTCTGCCTTGCCATCAACAATTCCTTTATACAGGTGCTCAATGTTTCCCGCACCTCCCGATGCTATTACGGGGATGTCCACTGCTTCAGAGATGCTGCGCGTCAGTTCAATGTCGTACCCGTCCTTTGTGCCGTCCCTGTCCATGCTTGTGAGGAGTATTTCACCCGCGCCAAGCTCGCAGGCCTTAACAGCCCATTCCACCGCGTCAAGTTCAGTTGGAGTCCTGCCTCCATGGAGAAACACGGTCCATCCGCCGCGATCATTTTTCCTGGCATCTATCGCAACAAGAATACACTGCGACCCGAACTTTTCGGCAGAGCGCGTAATGATCTGCGGGTCAAGGACGGCCGCCGTGTTTATGGATACCTTGTCAGCTCCGTTTTCAAGTATGAGGCGCACATCCTCCACCGTGCGGATGCCGCCGCCAACGGTAAACGGTATGTGGACCGTCTCTGCAACTTTTTTTACCATGTCAAGGATAATGTCGCGCCTGTCCGATGACGCGGTTATGTCAAGGAAGCAGAGTTCATCGGCGCCTTCGCTGTCGTAGAACCTGCCGTTTTCCACAGGGTCGCCAGCGTCGCGCAGGTTAACAAAATTAACACCTTTTACGACGCGTCCATCCTTGACGTCAAGGCAGGGGATTATTCTTTTTGCGAGCAT
>CAYTSF010000164.1:4854-7091 GCA_964440335.1 uncultured Leptospirales bacterium | reverse complement strand
AACAGATGTACTCTTTATCTCCGAGCGCAACCCATCAGGACTTTCAGGAGAACCGGGTACTGACAGTATTAAACTCACATGGTACCCGCCTTATGACAAGATGAAATTCTACCGCATATACATCAAAACAAAACCGGATGACAAATACAGGCTTGCCGGCACAAGCGATACAAACAGCTTTGAACTGGAAGACCTGCCAAGCAACACGCGTTACTTTATCAGCGTGACAGGCGTTGACGGTAGAAACGAAGAAACACCAAACAGCAACGAAATTGAAATCAGCACACTGAACATCCTTCCGGAAGAACCGGGCAACGTGATATGGAGCGCCGATAATTCCGGCGGCATAACGGTATTATGGAACCCTGCCAGAGACCCAGATGGAACAGTGGACAGGTACAGGGTGTTCAGCATCTACAATGGAGAAAAAAAACTTCTGGGCGAAACAAAAGAGACGAGCTACTCATTAAAATCCGATGTTCTTTTTGATGCGCTTATAGTCCTTTCTGTAGATAATCTTGGTGGCGAATCAGAGGGTGTGGAGATACGAAAGGCGGGCTCTCCCGTGATTACATTGAGTTTTTACCCCGGCGTATTCATACCTCTGGGTGATTTTGCGAACCTCTCTGGTACAGGTTACGGTGGCGTATTAAGTTTTGGTTTTGAGAATTATTTAACAAGGGGATTTACAGCAGACCTTGAATGTGGTTTTTATTACCTTTCAGGGAAGGATGAACTTGATGCAAGGCTAAAAAAAACTGATAGTGCATTTTACGCTCCGTTATATGTTTCTGTCGGTTACCGTTTTGACGTTGCGGGGGATCTTTTCATGACACTCTTTGTTTCAGGGGGCGGCGCATATATCAGCAGCAAATACACGAACATTGATGCCAATACATATGAAGAGACGGCAGAGTCCATGACAGACTTCGGGCCCATTGCGGCAGCGGGACTTGCAATAGGCTATGACATCTCGGAATCAATCAGTATCGCAGTAAGGGGCCAGTATGGAATCCTTGCAGGTTCCGCAAGCGGCATGTATGCCACGTGTGAACTTGGAATTGTTTTTAAACTATAATAAACCCGGAGGCAATAATTCATGAAAGATAAAATAAAATCATACATAAAAAAAACCGCAGCATGTGCAGTATCAATATCTGCAATGCTCACAGTTTCATGCTGGGGCAACTTTGACGATGTCTACAGCACAGTTGACAAGGACACAACCCCTGCTGACGAAGTCACAATTGGTGAACTCACAGCAGGCGGAAACAAAGTGATTCTCAACTGGGCCGAACCTTCAGATCCCGGATTTGACCATGTAAAGGTAACCTGGGCCCCGGAAGGTGAAACCGGCACTACGCTTACAAAGGGCACAACAACATATACCATAACCGGCCTTACAACCGGAACAGAGTATACAATAACCCTGCATACAGTTGACAAATCAGGAAACGAATCAACCGGCAATGTACTGAAAATAACTCCGCCATCTTCCCTGGTGCCAATCCATTATATTTATACAGCGGATGAGCTCTATGCAGTAAGGACAAACCTTTCGCACTACTATATGCTCAAAGCGGACATAGACCTGGCCGGCTACAGTTCAGGTGAGGGATGGGTTCCAATTGGTGACAACACAAATAAATTTACCGGAACATTTGAAGGTAACGGTCATGTAATTAGCGGGCTCAAAATTAACAGAACAACATCTGATTTCCAGGCGCTTTTTGGCTGCACTGAGGGTGCATTGATAAACAATACAGGCATTACAGGGTGCAGCATTGCCGGGCAGAACTCTACAGGTGGACTGGCAGGAGATGTACGCACAGGTTCAAAGATAAACAACTGCTACGTCACAGGAACAGTATCAGGTGCTACCTGGACTGGGGGGCTCGCAGGCCAGGTCTACCAATCATCGTTACTTAATTGCTATTCATCCGTAACCGTAACCGGGAATTCCCAGTATGCGGGTGGACTTATATCATTTGCATCGACAGATTGTACAATCACCAACTGCCATGCCACAGGAAGTGTAACGGCAAATGCATCAGGTGCTAATTCTGTTGGGGGATTGATAGGTAAAATATACGGAAAAGTATCATTAACCGATTCATATGCAACGGGCACTGTGTCAGGAGACATTGGTGTTGGTGGACTGGTTGGTGTGATTGAAGGTAGTTCTTCGACAGAACTGCTGACAATGACAGGCTGCTATGCAACAGGAAATGTCACAG
>CAYTSF010000164.1:0-4754 GCA_964440335.1 uncultured Leptospirales bacterium | reverse complement strand
TTATGGCACAAAAAAAACCTCCACTGAAATGAAAACAAAGTCAACATATACTGATGCAAGCTGGGACTTCACCAGCACATGGAACATTGACACTACAGGAACAATCAATAGCGGCTACCCGTACCTGCAGGCAATTGTACCGTAAACGCTACACCGTTACTCAGAGCGGAGCAGCCCTGCCCCGCTCTGACACGAACCGCTGAACTCATTCAATCAGAAATGATCTGCCACTTTCATCAAAGGTCTATAAAAGCAAAACATCCCTGTTTTTCTGCAACTATTACCCGCTTTTCATGTTTAGATAAGTATGATACCGCATTTATCCCGCCTCACATGGAGCCGTTAATGAATAAAAATATCCTCATGGTCTACCCGGAGAGTCCGTTGACTTACTGGAGTTTTAAATACTCGCTGAAATTTATAAACAAAAAAGCGCCCATGCCGCCCCTTGGACTTCTCACAGTAGCAGCGCTGCTTCCGCAGGAATACAACATCAGGCTTGTTGACATGAACGTCGAACCCCTTCTTGATAAAGACATCGAGTGGGCTGATATAGTTTTTATTTCAGCGATGATAGTGCAGAAAAAATCCTTCGCTGAAATTGTTCAGCGCTGCAACAACGCGGCGGTGCCTGTCGCGGCAGGCGGCCCATACCCTTCATCCTCCCATGCATCAATTCACGGTGTGGACTATTTCATCCTGGACGAGGGCGAAGTGACAGTCCCTCAGTTTATACGCGACTACGAAGCAGGAACCCCCGGGCATATATACCGTGCTGAAGTTAAGCCGGATTTATCCATGTCACCCGTGCCCCGGTACGATCTGATTAATGTCAACAATTACGCGTCAATGGCAATCCAGTACTCACGCGGGTGCCCCTTTTCATGCGAGTTTTGTGATATAATCGAAATGTTCGGCCGAAAGCCCAGGGTAAAACCGGTTGAACGCTTCATGGCAGAGATGGATTCCCTGCACAGCAAAGGCTACCGCGGGTCAGTGTTCATTGTTGATGATAATTTTATCGGCAACACCGGTGAAGTCCGCGTTCTCCTTAAAGCAATTGCATTGTGGCAGGAAAAGCATTCATACCCCTTTACGTTTTATACAGAGTCGAGCATCAACCTTGCGGCTGAAGATGAAATCCTCGACCTCATGGTCCGGTGCTGTTTCAGCATGGTATTCCTGGGGATTGAAACACCCGATGAAAACACACTTGCAGCGATTAATAAAGGGCAGAATGTCCGGTTTAATATTTTCGACAGCATAAAAAAAATACAGTCCCGCGGAATCGAGGTCACATCGGGATTTATCGTGGGCTTTGATACTGATACTGAGGATATTTTCCAGCGGCAGGTGGACTTTATTCAGCGCGCGGGGATCCCCATGGCAATGATCGGCATCCTTACCGCGCTCCCCGGAACAAGGCTGTACCGCAGGCTCGCGGATGAAGGAAGGCTGCTTGATGAATCGAGCGGGAACAATACAAACAGATTTGAGCTGAACTTTGTACCTGTAATGGATAAAGCCAGGCTCGTAGCCGGGTATAAAAAAGTCCTCAGAGAAATATATACACCGGCAAAATATTTTGAAAGGACCCTCACGTTCCTTTCCCGCATACCATCAAAAAAAATGAACTCGCACCGGCTTGAAAAGGGCGACCTTGCCGCATTTGCAAAATCATTTTTCTCACAGGCATTCTCACGCTACGGGTTCAGGTATCTCTCTTTTCTTCTGAAAGCTGCCATCTATTATCCGCGGAATTTTGCCATGGCAGTGAACATCGCCGTAAAGGGGCACCACTTTTTTACCACTACACGGCTCACACTGGCATCTGACGAACTATCTTCTTACGCGGGGAAAATTATTGAAAAGTTTGAAACGAAGCTGAAAGATAAAATAAAACAGGGAAGCTTTGTTCCGGCGTATATAAATATTCATGCTGAACAGAGCAAACGGCTGATCATGATGAAGTACAGGCACATGGCGCTGCATGTGCGCGGGTTTACGCGCGCTGAATACGAAGAGTTCACGCAGAGGATCGATGCCATTGCGGATTCCTGCAGGTTGATGGTACCTGCCGCATGTTAAAAACATCTACCTGTGTCATGGGACGTCATGTTGCGTCATTTACATAACGGCCGGTTACTGCGATAAAAAAGGCCGCCATTCATGGCAGCTATCTTGTGTTCATCCTATACAGATAATACAGAACAAGGGGCTTAAGCCCCTTGTTCTGTATTACGTCACGGTCATATATACACTGCAAATTGCATGCCCTTGTTCTACCGGACCTCACCACAGACAGCTGCCGGCGCTGAACTCTCCGTTTTTCAATTTACCCTACTGCACAGTACCGTCTGCTTTTGTGAGCATTACTTCACTGCTGCTATAAATTCGGAAGGTGTAAGAACCTGAAGATCGCAGCCTGTAAAATCCTGTTTGTTACGTGTTATGATTACATCGATTTCATTATAATCTGCTGCTGACACCTGGATCGCGTCTTCAAAATCCTTCATCTATCGCTGCAGGGCTGTTGTTATTACATCTTTATCAATTCCAACAACATCAAGAATTTCAATCAATCCGGCTATAAACTGAAGTGCCACATCATTACTCTTTTCTTTCCTGGAAATGTAGTAGATATCTGTAATGGTTGTGGCCGTAACATAACCGGTAAGCTTCTTCTGGTCTATGAGGTCAAACAATGCAACAGCTTCATTGAAAAAAGGCTGACGTTTAAGCGCAATGTCAAGAATAACATTCGTATCGAGCAATGCCCGTTTCATTTATACTTCTCTGACAGGTAGCTGTATTTTGAATCATCAGTATTTTCGGAGGCGAGGAATCCCGCCCATTTTGACACAAAGTCCCCTGCGGATTGTTTTATTACTGTAACATCCGTTTTCGGTACAATGATCACCTCAACATCTTTATCAAAGATATCAGGTGTAAACGGTATCTGGATAATACCGGTCTTTGATACTTTCGTTTCAAACCTGTATGCTTTCATAGTTCTTCCCTGATGATCTTATAATTATTCACATTTTCTGATCATGTATAAATTAGCAAGCGGTTATAAACAAAGTCAAGTGCTTTAACAGTATTTATGACTAATTGCTGATTACTGCAAGAAACAAAAGGCCACCATTTATGGCGGCCTTCTTTCAACGATGGTCTGGAATCCCTTGTCATGGTCACTTCCATGCTGCTGATCTTTTCCTGTGAACACCTGTTACCAGTTGTTTATCCAGCCAGCACCCTGAAAATAGAATAAGGGGCTTAAGCCCCTTGTTCTGTATCGCCTGCGTTGCCTGTCACCACAGACAGCTGCTGCCGCTGAACTCTCCGTTTTTCCATTTACCCTTCTGTACAGAACTATCAGCTTTTGTGAGTGTACCCTCGCCGTCCATTTTACCATCCTTCCACTGGCCGTCATAAACATCGCCATTGGCAAAAACCATTTTACCATTACCGTGCATTTTGCCATCTCTCCATTCACCTTCGTACTTGTCACCATTTGAATAGATGAATGTTCCAATACCGTCCTGGCAATCACCGTCAAGACATTTGCAGGGATAATCTTCATAATCAAAAAAAATTGTGTAGGATTCAATGCCGTCATCTTCTTTAATAGACGAAATGCTAATCACACAGTTCCCCGGTTTCGCCTTGTCAACAATCATGTTGCATGTGACTTTATACCACTTCTCATAATCACCCTTGAAACCCATAACAGTAATACCTGCGACTTTCTTACCATTATTCAATTCATATACAAAAACAGAGAAAGTATCAAAACCAGCCTTTTCATAAGCAAGTCCCATTTTCTCGATCTTTTCCTTCGTTATCTTAGGATTACCTTTATCAGAGCCAATATCAAAAGCATAGAGCTTTTTTAATTTAACATTCTCTTCTTTCATTTTAGGAATAAAATCTATTACTTTCGGATTTTCAGTATTTAGAAGTTTAGTCTCTTTTGCAGTTATCGAAGAATAAACTGAAGGTGAAAAACCTGCGACAAAAACCAGTGCAAGAATTAAACAGGCAGTTATGCGTTTAATCGAGAGAGAGAGAATTATTCATGGCGTTTCTCCGTAACAGTTGTTGTTTGCCTGTAAAAACAGGTATGTTAACATGATCAGCGATTTCAGTATTTAACCTGTTTTAAAAATAATCAAGCAGTTTTTTCTTTATCATGTTAACAGCAAAATCATTGACTCCACAGTCAATGTGTATTATCATGTGTATAAAGAGGTGTACAATGCGAACAAACATAGAAATTGACGACGATTTATTGAATGAAGCATTCAAATATGCAGACGTAAAAACCAAGAAGGAACTGGTTGCTCTTGGCTTAAAGGAATTCATTGAAAACCACCGCAGAAAGGACCTGAGGGAACTCAAAGGCAAGGTCAAAATTTCCGCTGATTATGACTACAAATCCATGAGAGACGGCCGCTGATGATTCTTGTTGACACATCCGTTCTTATCGATTTCATCAACGATATCTCATCACCATATACAGAACAGCTTAACAAAATCATCTCTGACAGAATACCATGGGGGATAAATCCATTCATCTACCAGGAGGTACTTCAGGGTGCAGCTTCAGAAAAAGACTTCAATCTCCTTCGTGACTATCTCTCCACGCAGAAAATCTACGAGCTGAAAAACGGCCTGGAATCTTTCGAAATCTCTGCAAGAAATTACATGAAATGCCGTAAAGCCGGGATAACAGTGAGGAGCACTATTGA
>CAYTSF010000163.1:0-7150 GCA_964440335.1 uncultured Leptospirales bacterium | reverse complement strand
GGAAGGAGTCCGCAGACCCTGACGGTAAAATTACAGGCTATAAAATATATAAAGAGTTAGAAGGAGAAAGGACCCTCCTGGCTGAAATTAAAAATAAAACAGACTATACGCTCGGCAGCGAAGTGGCTTATGACAGGCTCTACATTTCATGCACTGACGACATGATGGGCGAATCCCCGCTTACAAGGATATATACTGTCAGCAAACCCATGTCAGGCTTTAGCGGCGAGGCCAGTCTCATTTTCCCTCTTGGCACACTGAAAGAATCTGCCGGTATGGGCTACGGCGCGACAGTCAGGATTCAGTTTACAAACTATCTTTTCCAGGGCTTCGAAGCAGGCTGTTCGGTCTCATTTTATTACATGCCGGGCGCGGGGGACTACACGGAGAAAGAGAGCGAAGCAAAAAGCATAATATTCCTCCCCTTTGCGCTTAACACTGGTTATTCGTTTTCGCCGTTTATCAATTTTGATATTACTCCTTATATCTTCGCCGGCGGGTGTGTGGCAAGGTACACATACAGCTACTTTGACATATTAGGTTCACAGAAGAAAACAGTGACCGATTCGGGCGTTGACCCGTGCCTGGGTGCGGGTTTAATGATGCGGTATGAAGTTTCACCCAGCGTATTCGCTTCACTTTCGGGTGAATGGATGTTGCTGCTGGAGGAGTCGAACAAACTGCAGACATTATCCGTCAGCGCCGGAGCGGGCATAAGGTTTTAACGCATCAACAGATTAAAAATGGCTCTAACAATAAAGGTGACTAAAATGAAAAAATTCTGCCTGATAACGATACTGCTTCTTTCTGTAATGTCATGCTACGACGGGTTCAGCGACATGCAGGACAAACTGGGCATCAAAGTACCCATATGCGTTAACCCCCTGAGTACCGCTGCTGCGCCTGACGGCCGCGGATGGGCAAATGCCTTTAAAACGATACAGGACGCCGTAGATTCACCGGCAACAGAGGCCGGCTGCGAAATATGGGTTGCGGGATCATTTACCCTGGCAGGCGGGCAGGGCATTACCATCAGCAAGGCGGTTTCAATATACGGCGGGTTTAACGGCACAGAAGTCGCCAGGGACGAAAGGCCCGAAGGCGGCAGGACCGTGATTACGGGGCAGGCAGACCCTGCAATAGAGATAAAAACACAGGGTTTTGTGCTCGACGGATTCAGCATAAGCGACAAGCCCCTTGGTATGGGTATCCGGATTAATGATTCATCATATTCTGCAACAATTCAGAACTGCAGCTTTTCTAACAATGGCGCAAGCGCGTTTTTTATTAACCAGGGCGCTATAGAAATCAAAAACTGCATATTCAGCAACAACACTATCAGCGCTATCCAGGCATCGGCTGGAAATTCCATAGTTATAAACGATTCTGTTTTTACAAACAACGACGTTACGTCCAATTCACTTAATGGTGCTGCAATTATTGGCACAGGCAGCTGTTCCATCACGATTAATAACTCAAAATTTACTGATAATAAAGCTATAAATGGCGGAGCGATATATTTTACAAGTACTGGCAGATTGACAATAAACATATGCAATTTTACAAATAACAACGCTACAGACACAGGGACAGTACACGGTGGGGGTGGAATCAATATCACAAGCGGCAGTTGTGTTATTACCGGCTCAACATTCAACCAGAATACTACACAAGGACAAGGTGGTGGTATTTATCTTGCAACCGGGTGTGTATCCCTTGATGTCACAGATTCAATATTTGCATACAACACTGCTACGACTAACTGTGGCGGAGCCATAGGTACGCAATCCGCTTTTGTTAATTCTAAAATTACCATAATATCATGCCGTTTCGAGAGCAATACAGCGGCCGCGCCTGGAGGAGCTCTTTACCTGATACAGAGTGCTACCGCAACTCTTAATATTGTGAACTCTCTTTTTTATAATAACAGCTCAACTTCCAATGGCGGGGCCATATATCTCAATACCACCATGAAACCAGTAATGACGAACCTTACATTTTATTTAAACAAGGCGGCTGTCGGCGGGGCAATTTACCAGTATGCCAGTGCAGATATTACTCTTTATAACACCATATTCTATGGTAATACACTTACAGATGGAACAACTAAGGACAATGTGAAATTTCAGTCCGATCCCTTCCTTCATATGAGAAACTGCTTTTTTTATGACAATACATCGATGCCAGCCAGTTTTGATAAATACCACTGTATTGAAAACTCATCATCACCCTTTGTTTCCACTGATAACACCAGCAGCAGCTTTTTACACCCGGCAGACGCTATTGTTGACCAGGGAGATGACACACCCGGAGGAGAATATTCTGTCCCGGCTTATACTGTACCTTCAACTGACCTTGCCCGCAAAACGCGCATTGTTGATATTTCTGGTATAACAAATGTTGCAGACGGCACAGTTGACCTGGGCTGTTACGAAAGGCAGTAGATAAACATGGGGCATGAACTGTTGCTGCGCAGATGTGAAGTTCATGCAGACATCTCTTTGTCACTATCCATGCTGTTTATGATTGAATGAATCGTCCAGTCCTCCCTGCACCTCAGCTGGTTCCCGAGCCTTTTGTATAGAAGTTCAGGTTTGCCGAAGACCTTCGCGCCGATCTTCTCCACGTCGGTTAGACCTGACTCAACGAGCTCCATGACGCGGCTGGTTACATCGGACATCCCCTTGATCCTGTCGCCTATGAGCTTCACCGCATCCTTGACAATGCCGTGGTGCGCAGAGATGAAGCGCGTGCCTTTCTCCGCGTAATCCATGAGCACCCTGAGGCTCGCCAGCTCGGCCACATAGTCCTCACCTGTTGTCACATACCTCTTACGCGAGGGCACGGGTATGGCGTCACCTGAATATATTATGTTGTCGGGCATTATGCGGTATACAGTATGGCTGGGCGAATGGCCGGGTGCTGGTATTGCCTCTATGGTGCGGCCCATGTCTGTCATGAACTCTTTCCTGTCGAGCATGTTATACCTGAACGTCTCGGGCCTGCCCCACACAAGGTCCATGAGCTTTGACACGAACGAAAAGTCCTCAACAGATTCGGGCGAGTATATGTCGGCGCCAAGCATGTCCTGTATGAGCCTGTTGCTCCCCACATGATCTTCGTGCATGTGAGTGTTGAGCACCATGTACACGCGGTTTCTGTCAAGCCCGGCGAGGTAGCGCTTCATGGCGCTCCTGCTGCAGTTGGGGTTGCCGGTATCTATGAATATATTGTCGACGAGTATGAAGCAGCCTTCGATGTTCCACAGGCCGAAGAAAGTACCGGCGTAGCGGAACAGGGTAATGTTGTTCAATGAAGCGGGCTTTTCAATGGAGAGGAACCTCTCTTTGTACTTGATCCCTTTTTTCAGTTTCATGCGTTCCACCCGTTGCGTAACTGTTTTTCATTTCGTGAACCGGCAGGGCCGCGGAATGTTATACTCGGGATATATTATGCTGGCGTAATGTCAATCCCCAAATGCAGAATATGCACTGAATAATTCAGGGGATGCGGCAGAGTATCATATAACAGGTATGTGTACGTTCGCGCAGAGGCTGACGAGTTTCGCAATAAAATAGAGTATAAGCACAATGAGTATTACCGTCAGAAAGATGTTTGCTTTGTAGAGGAATCTCTCGGAGAAGGATTCCTGGTACCTGTGAAGTATTATGGCCAGCAGCGTGAGATAGAGGCAGAGCCCGAAAGCGCCTGAGAACACAAAGAGCGCCCTGATGGGCAGGGTTATCTCTGGGAACAGGTTCAGGTCGGCGAAGAGCCTGAATCCTACAAACCACCATATTATCATGCCGGGATTGGTCACTGCTATTGTGAAGCCCGTAAGGAACGATAGCCTCTTGCCGTACTTGATACGCTTCTCGGTGTGGAGCATGTAGTCGCGCTCCCTGTAGGTCTTGTAAACCAGGTACGAGAGCACCGCAACGCCAAGTGAGTATATTACAATCTGGAAGTCTTTGTGGAGCAGGTAGTTGCCGAAGCCGAAAAGGGCCAGCATGCCGTATATGAGGTCAGAGGTTGCCGAACCGCACGCGGTAGCTATTGCCGGTTTTTTATGGCCATTGATTGTCTTCTTGATTACCTCAAGCTGGACAGCGCCCACGGGGATTGATGACATGAATCCCAGGAATACACCGAACAGAACTGTGACAGCGAGTTTAAGAACATAAAAAAAATCCATTTCATATCCCGGCAATTAAATTAAAAAAAGAACAAAATTCCGCTGTCTGTAGAGCGGAAGGTTGATATGAACAATAAAACCTGCTTTTCTATATATTTGCAAATGTTTTTTTTAAAAGCGGGGGGATTGGCGGATATGACCCGATTATGGAATCCGGCACATGCGCCAACCTCCGATAATAGAGCCGGGGATTCTATGTATGCTCAACAGGGGCAACAAGCGCCTCGATCACCTCAAGTATCTCCTCCTTGATGTCCCTGAACTCGTCGTCTACGATTGAAACTTCCAGTATGGGTATATCCTCGAGGTATATCCTGCCGTTGTTCGCGTCAACGGTTATGTAGTCCCCCTCTTTGAGGTGGGTTGTTCCCAGGATGATGTCATCAGGTTCAGGGCCGTGCTCCCAGCTGACGTCTGTTATGCAGGGCTTACCCTCGCCTATTGCCACCAGTGCCGCGTGCGACGTAACCCCGCCCTCCTTGGATAGATAGCCGGAGAACCTGTCCTCTGCCATGATTACCCTGGGAGGCACGTTGCTCTCTGTTATAAAGATGAGCTTCCCGTCGAGTCCGCCAATGCTGTTCTGGTCCTTCACCAGGCGCCCCCGCACCGCGCCGCCGTTTACAGGCTTGCCCTGCACAACAACAGGCGCGTCTGCCAGCACCTTACTGTCAAGGTAGGTGCCCAGTATCTTCTTGTTCAGGCCGAACGCTGTGCGCTTGATGAGCTTGTACTCGGTGTATATGTTCTCCTTGTAAAACTCGTAGCTGTTTATAATCTTCGCTATGGGCGACTGCTTGAGTGTACGCGACTGCACTATGTATGTTTTGCCTCCCCTTATGGCAAACTCGATGTCTGTGGGGAAGCGCTGTATCCTCTCGTCAAAAAACTTGAAGGTTTTAAAACTCTCGAAGTGCTGCGGATGGTCGCGGATGAAGTCCTCGGTGCTGCCGGGAGTTATGGCGCCGTCGGCGATTACGTTGCCGAAGAATCCGTCGCTGTACTCGATCTGCTCCTCATGCGCTGTCCCGATCTTGCCGGTGTTGGGGTTGCGCGTGAAGAATACGCCGGAGCAGTCGTCCTTCGAAAGCACGGGCACGCATTCCTGAATAAGGCAGCCGGTCTGGTACTGTTCGGGTATGCCAAGGTGGATCGTCTGTTTCTGCACCACGTCGCTCTCGAATGAGCGGAACACGGCGATGACTGACTTACAGAGCTGCTCCATGGGGTCATCGGGTATGGCGCCGCCGGTGCTCCTCTCCATTATTATTTCATGGATCGCCTCTGCCGCGTCTATCATGATGAACATCCCCTCGCGGAACACCGTGACGTAGCTGTCAAAGCCCGATTCCTTGACAATATAATCGGTGTCCAGACCAAGGACGCTCTTCGCGTAGCTCAGCATGAAGCTTATGTATGCCTGCCATGCCCTTGCAGGTTCCTTCAGGGTCTTTGACCAGGTCTTCGCTATATCCCTTGTTATGCCTATGTGGCTTATGGTGTCAAGCAGGCCCGGCATTGACACGACGCTCCCTGACCTGGCCATGAGGAGCAGCGGGTTGCTGCCGTCGCCCAGCCTGCGTCCGGTTCGCTTCTCGAGCCTTTCGACCATGCTGCCGATTTCGCGTTCAAGGTCTTTAACGCTGATGTAGCCGTTCTGTATATGGTGCCAGGTGAGGGTGCTGAAGCCGTAGCCCTTTGGCACGTCAAAGTCTGGCAGGTGCTGGGACTGGATGATGCGGGAATTGCGGATCTGCGAGAGCCCCTTCCCGCCCATGAACTCGGGGCCTTCGAGCTTTCCGTATGAACTGTCGCAGTCAGTGCCGAACTCGTAGACAAAGTCCTCTATGGAGGGCCTCCCCTTCTGCGCAATGATCGCCAGCACATCGTGGAAAGGCTCCAGCGACTTGCGAACGTCATAGTTCTTTATGCTGTTCATGAGGTTTGCCAGTACGTGGGTACTCTTCTCGCGTATGATGTTGTTCAGGATGCCGGTGAGCGCGGGGGCGTTGTCGCGGTTCACCAGGTAGGCAGAGTAGAGTTCCTTGATGGCAAGGAAGTTGTTCTCGAGCTCGGAGTTCATGGCCTCGACTATGCTTGGGAAGTGGGCTATCCTGTCGGGCCGCTCTCCCATCTGCATGAGCAGCCGCTCAACGAGTAACGCGAACCTGCCCAGCATCTTGGTGCCGTGCCCCACCGCCCTGACGCAGAAGGCCAGGTCCACCAGAACCTTCAGCGATTCGATGTACACGTCGTCCGTTATTATCCTGAACTTTGTGTTCACTATGTTCGAATAGTATATGAAGGCAATCTGCTCCAGCAGCGTGTCAGCGGTCATGAGCCTGAAGAGGAGCTCACCCTTGTTAGAGATGCCGCTGTGGGCGATCTCCTCAATGAGCTTCTTTAAATTATAGCGCTGCCTGCCCAGGCCCATCTCTATCCACTCCTGCTCGCGCAGGTTCTCCTTCATGCGCCGGACATAGCCCACGGACTTTTCATAGGAGCTGAGCGATGTGACCTCCTCCGTGAGCAGGCCAGCGACGTTGTTTTCGAGTATGGAATAGAACTGTTCGCGCGAGCTGAAGTCCTTGCTGTCGCCGCTGTCTGACCATGCCACCTTGAGCCTGTTCTTCAGAGTCACAAGGTCCTGGAACACCTGTGAGTCCAGGAGGTCGTCCTTCTCATCGCGCGTAACATTGTACACGGTGCTCCCCTCGATCATGGCAGAGCTCTTCTCGGAGTAGAGGAACTGTTCGAACTTCTCGATCTTGGTGATGACCTTGTCCGAGAGGTGCTGGTGAGTAAGCTTGCGTATGTCAGCTGCAATGGAGCCGAAGGTCTGGTCGTATCTGTACTCTGCCTCGAAGTCGTGGGCGATGTCGCGCAGTTCGGTTATGTCTATGCCGTAGATGTTGAACTTGGGTATCTGGCGCACCAGCTCGTATATGATGGCGT
>CAYTSF010000162.1:0-7187 GCA_964440335.1 uncultured Leptospirales bacterium | reverse complement strand
CCCAATGCGGGCATGCCAAGGCTCAGGGACGGCGCTACAGTATTTGACATGGACGCAGGGGAGTTCGCGTCTTTCAGCAGGGAGTTCATAGACTCCGGTGTGAACCTGCTGGGCGGGTGCTGCGGCACAACCCCTGAACACATTGCATGCACTGCGGAGAAGGGCAGGTGGCAGAAGACCAATGCTTCATCGGGAACAGGCAGGAGCATACTTTCATCATCACGTTCAAGCGCGGTTATAGGAAAGGGGAACCCCTTTGCGGTTATCGGCGAGCGGATAAATCCCACGGGCAAGAAGGCGCTCCAGGCCGAGCTGCGTGAAGGGAGGCTGGGCATGGTGCAGGAGTTCGCCATGGAGCAGCAGGTTAAGGGCGCTGCAATACTCGATGTGAACATGGGTCTCTCCGGCATAAACGAGAAGGAGATGATGATAAAGGCTGTCTCCCTGCTCTCGCGGACCAGTGACCTGCCGCTCTGCATAGACTCCACGAATCCTGAAGTTGTAGAGGCGGCCCTGCGCATATACCCCGGCCGGGCCATAGTCAATTCCATCTCCGCAGAGAGGGAGCGCATTGAAAAGACACTGCCTATAGCGGCAAAGTACGGCGCCATGTTTATTCTGCTGCCCCTTGACGATGAAGGGATACCCGCGACTGTTGAGGGCCGCAAGAACGTGGTGCGCCGTGTAATGCATGAAGCAGAGAAGCACGGTTACGCCGCAGATGACATGGTCGTGGACGGCCTTGTCATGACCGTGAGCTCTGACAGCGGCGCGGGCCTGGCAGTGCTTGACCTGGTTGAATGGTGCACGCGCGAGGTTGGCGTGAACACGGTCTGCGGCCTTTCAAACGTCTCCTTCGGGCTGCCGGGCCGCGAGTGGGTCAACAGCGCGTTTCTTGCAATGCTCATGTCGCGGGGGCTTACCATGGCAATTGCCAATCCGGGGTCAGAGACACTGATGAACATGGTCTATTCATGTGACGCTCTCTCTGCAAAGGATAAAAACCTGTCGCGCTTGGTGGCAAGGTTCTCTGGTCAGCAGGAGACATCATCCGTCAGAAATGAAAACCTTCCGACCGAAAAACTTGTCTTTGAATCTGTACTGCGCGGCTGGGATGACCGCATAGAGGATAACATCAAGCGGGCACTGGATGCAGGCATTGAGCCCAAACGTCTTGTTGACGAATACCTCATACCTGCCATAACACTCGTTGGCGACAAGTACGAAAAGAAGGAGTACTTTCTGCCGCAGCTCATTATGAGCGCAGACACCATGCGTAAAGGATTCACTGTCCTTGAACCGCTGCTCTCAAAGAAAGAGGAGAGCGAACGCGGCGCGAAGGTTGTGATAGCAACAGTGAAGGGTGACATTCACGATATAGGGAAGAACATCGTGGCGCTCATGCTGCGGAACTACGGCTTTGAAGTTTATGATCTTGGCAAGGACGTTGCCGCGGAGACAATCATAGACAAGGCTGTTGAGGTTAAGGCCGACGTTGTGGCCCTCTCGGCGCTCATGACAACTACCATGACAGAGATGCGTACTGTCATCAATTACGCAAAGGAGCGAGGTGTTGCGGTCAGGTTTATGGTGGGCGGTGCCGTAGTGGACCAGGACTATGCCGATGAAATAGGTGCAGGCTACTCGCGCGATGCCATGGAGGCGGTGAAGCTGGCCTTGTCTTTAACGGGAAGGTAGGGTGACGCGGGGAGTTATGCTCCCCTGCTGCTACCGGCGTCCTCTGTTGCGGTAATCATCCGTGTAAGTTTCTGAATTTCCTGATCCTCCTGGTTTTCCCATATGATGGTCTTTTCATCCAGCAGGAGTATCCTTAATGTCCACTTTAATCTTCCGTCTGTCACGGTGATAATATCACCGTTAATCGTATAACTGAAACTGTGTACAACGCTGCCCGACTTGTAGGATGTGCCTTTACCGTTTTTGCTGAATTCAATACAATATTCAGCATCAACTGTTTTTTTGCAATCTCCGTCAACGCTGCAGTCTGTGGCAATGAGTTTCCATTTGCCTGTGATCCTTTCACTGAATTTTTCGCTGTCAGGTCTGATCCTGGTCAGTTTATTTGTTTCTCTGGCTTTTTTTGCATTATATAAAAATACGTCCTCTGTCAGTTTAAGGATCGTAATACTTTCTTTACGGCCTCGAGAGTCTATGAGCGTGACTGCGTTCTTTTCAATTTTATAGAAGAAGTCTTCGGCATCTCCATCCTCTGTAACAGTACCTGTGCCATCAGGATTAAAATCAATAGTTATATCTTCTTTAATGGTTTCCCTGCAATTCCCTGAATCATCGCACATGGCCCCTGCCACCTGCCAGCGGCCGCTGATCAGCTTCATGTTTTTTTCAGTTTCAGGGTCAACTTCATCCTGTTTGCCTGAGTCATCCACCCTGGCCATTTTAATCACCCTAATATCGTCCAGTTCCATAATAAGAGTGTCTCTGTCCAGTAGTATTATCTCAACTGTTAATTCATCTCCGTTCGGGTTTTTCAGTATCATGGAACTGCCCTGGATGCGGTATGTGAAGTCCGCGGGCTTTTCATTCTCCTCTACCCTGGCTTTACCATCTGCCAGAAATTCTATCTGTAATGTTCTCTTCCTTTCCCTGGTGCAGTCCTCTCCCTTCGTGCATATCACACCGGTTATCTTCCATCTGCCCCGGAGCAGCCGGCTGTAATCATCACCGGCCTGAATATCAATGGCATAAATCGGGAGTAGCAGTAATACCGCAAAAATTTTTTTCATATAAATTTTCCTCTGATATTCATGTTATAGCAGCAGGAGTTATCTGGAAGAGACCGGTTTTTCAACCCTGGCCAGTTTCTGAAAGCAGTTCTTGGTCTGGTTCTGCCAGAACAGCGAAGTGTCGGTCAGAGTTATTATTTTTAATACCAGGCTGCTGTTCTTGAATGTCAGTGTTATGAGGTCACCATCGATGCTGTAGGTGATGTTATCGTACTCTCCATCCTTACCGCCCATCCTGACACTGCCGTCTTCGTAAAATTCGATCCAGGCGTTATTTTCAATTTCTCCGGTGCAGTCTCCTGATTCGCTGCACCTGTCACCAACAAGCTGCCATCTGCCGGTAATCAGTTTTGAATAATTATCATCTGCCTGGACGTCGTTCGTCTCCTGCCGGCCTGTATCACCGACCTTCACAAGTTTGGCAATGTCGCCATCCTCCTGCAGCTGCCAGAGCATCATTTCACTGGTTAGCTTTACCAGTGTTATGCGAAATTTATCGGTTGGGGATTTCGCCAGTATGAGCTGGTTCCCCTCAATGGAATATTCCACCTTTGTTGTTGGATTCCCTGTATTGGATAACGTTACTGTACCATCGGCGCTGAAATCGATATAGAATTCATCGTTTTCGGAAATCACGCATTCACCAGTACTGTTGCATCTGCTTCCAACGGCCTTCCATTTGCCGATTATGAGACGGTTGAAATTATCTGACTCCGGATCGCGTGAATTGTCCTCCTCCCTTGTCATTTTTATTATTACATTGTCTTCAAGCGAAAGGCACAGCATGGTTGTATCTGTAAGTTTAATTATCTTCAGGTCGATTTTTTCCTCAGGCGACTGTATCAATGTGAGCATATCGTTTTCAATTTCATAGGAATATGTCCTTTTTTCGTTTCTGTCGTCTGTGAGTATAACTTTACCATCCGGGCAGAATTCGATATAATGCTTTTTCTGTATGCTTTCGCTGCAGTTGCCGGCATTATCGCACTTGCTGCCCGTTGCCTTCCACCGGCCTAAAATCTTCCGGTTGTAGTCATTCTCTGCCCTGACCTGTACCGACAGGCCCGCGATTACCAGCGCTGCTATAATTATCTTTTTCATGTCGTCCCTTTTTATTTAATCTCAGTATCAATAACGATGATTTTTGTAAATTTTACGATCTCATTTTTGCCATCTTTCATAATGAGGTTTTTTTCATCGAGCAGAACGATGGTCAGAACAGCTTCATCTGCTCCCGGATTTATTGTAACAACACCGTTTTCAAGGATGTAGCTGCTGTTGTCCAGAAGCGTGCCGTCCCATTGCCTGATCCGGACCGTTCCTTTGCCGTCGAATTCAATCCACATGTCACCGGTTATGTCCTGTCTGCATTCACCCGATTCGTTGCAGTCCATGCCTGTTACCTTCCATCTGCCGACAATCAGCTGTTTGTATTTTTCTTCTGTTGCCCTGTCGGGGGTCCTGTTATCTTTTTCGTCCGGGTCTGTGACCCTGGTAAGTTTGACTATATCATCCCCGGACTGGTAATACCATAGCATCTCAGTTTCGCTTATTTTGAGTATTTTCAAAACCATATTATCTACCGATGTGGATGACCGTGAAAGGGTGAGCACGTCATTTTCAATCCTGTATGTCACACTGCTTCCGGGGTTGTTCCCATCCTGCATCGTGACTTTGCCGTCCGCTGTGAAGGTGAGGAAGAAATCTGTTGTTTCAATTACCCCGCAATCACCCGACTCGTTGCATTTACTGCCAGTTGCCTTCCACTTGCCTAAAATCATCTGCTTGAAGTTATTTTCAGCGGTTGCCTGTATCGACAGCATCGCTGTAAGAATTATAAGAGGTATGTATTTTTTCATGGTTTTACCTTCCTGTTACCGGGATTGGCAGCCCTTGTGAGCTTCTGGTTCCTGTTCTGCTTCTGGTTTGACCAGAGCATGTCCTCCTGAGTCATGTAAAGAATGGTCAGTATGATTTTTTTATTATCCTGCTGGGTCAGGGTGATTACATTTTTGTCGATGCTGTACGAAATGTTGTCAATAACAACACTGCTGCCTTCACCGATCCTGGCAATTCCGTTGTCCATGAATTCAATCCATTCAGTACCATCAAGCAGGGATTCGCATTCGCCTGACTCGCTGCATGAATCGCCTGTAAGGTTCCACCTACCCTTGATCTTTTCGCTGTATTCATTCTTGCGCGTATCGCCCGACATCTCCTTCTGCTTCCCGGATGTACCCTCTTTTGCAAACCTGACGATCTCGCCATTATCCATCTGCCACATCATTGTATCTTCGGTAAGTTTAAAAATCTTAATGTAAAGCTTGTCACCGCGATTCTTTGACAGTACAAGTTTATTATCCTCAATCGCCCACGTGACACCATCCAAAACCTGGCCGTTATCCTGCATTATGGTACTGCCATCTTCGAGGAGTTCAATATAGAATTCATCGGTCTCCTCTTTTTCGCAATCACCTGCCTCGTTGCACATGCTTCCCACGGCTTTCCATTTACCGATGATCATCCTCTTGCTGTCGTTCTCAGCTTTCGCAGCAGTCATCAGGACCGGTAAGATGAGCATGGAAATAAATAATTTCTTCATAGGGCGCTCCCTGTTCGTTAATGGCGCAGAATCTCCAGATTGTGCGGCAGTTTATTCTTCTGTCAATTATTAATTAAAGGGTGGATTTACCGCGTGCGGGTATATGCAGGGGGTTTTCCAGCTGCGTTTTTAAACAGCAACCGGAAATTTTTCTGTCATGGTAATGGTCTCCTGAAGGATGTCGTTCAGGTTTCCGGCACCGGATGACATGGTGTATTTCACTACCGGTGTGAGTCTGAATATCCTGTTATCCTGGAGCTTCATGCGGTACCTTGTAATCTCGCGCTCCAGGGCCCTCCTGGTCTTCTCTGCTTCATTTTCTCCTGTGCCCTCCAGGATCACGGCGATCCTGTATCCTGTATTGAACAGCTCGTATTTATCTCCCGTGGCTTTTTTCACGGCAGGGAGGAGTACCTTCAGCATTACGTTTTTCTGCGCGCTGTCGATTTCCTGTTCACCGAAGATGTCTGCAACCATGAGGCAGAAATGCGTGCCGTGTTTTACCGAGGAATATATCTGCTCCCCCAGCTTCATGGACAGGTAGGATGAACTGAAGTAACCTGTTTCAGGGTCAACTATTACGTTGTTTATCACGATAAATTCCTTTATCTGGCGGGATGTCTCTTTTACCTCGTTCTGTATCCTGCTGATGTCCAGGGCTGTAGCTGATTCTTTCAGGAATATCTCCACAAGCCCTATGAGTGCGTCGCTGTCAAAAAGGGGTATCCTTATCTGCATGCCGTTGTCTATTATATGCGCACCCGGCCTCTTTGCCTCTGCAAGGCTGTCAATGAGTATGCTGTCCAGCACCGGGGCGTCTACCCTCAGGAAGGTTTTCCCTTTAAGCTCGTATGACTTGGACAACCTTTCGCTGTCCCTCTTTATGTAGAGTGAAACGCTTGAAGGAGATAGCTCCCTGTAGATTTTTGTAAAAAGGCCGAAGACAGTATTATCGAGAGAGTTGCTCACTGTGACAGTTGGACCTTCTGTTTTTACTGCCGCATCTGCGGTTATTGCTGCTGAAGGGGCATACTTTGTAGCGAAGAGTTCAGACTCATCAACCTTTACCGCTTCATGTTCCACAGGATTCATTTCTTTCTTCTGTCTATCTTTCGCATTGCGTGGATTGCCTTTACTTTCGCCCTCAATAGGCGCATAAGACTTCTGCACCACAGGTTTCCCCTCCTCCGCCTGGCCCCACTTTTTCCTTCCGGATATTGCAGCGTAGGCCGCGAGCATTATGCATGCGGAAACTGCCAGCAGTAGTTCCAGGATAATCCTTATTGAAAGCGCCAGGCCCGGCCTGAACACGTACACTGCCATGAACCCTATGTTCCCGGTGTTGTACGAGTATATATAGTATTTAAAAAAACGTCCCCGTTTTTCCGTGGTGAAGCTGATCCCCTTCGACGCAGAATCCCCGGCCGGCCGGCCCAGGTCCCGGATGCTCTGCAGAAGTTTGTCCAGGGTCGCGCCTGAATGAATAAGCGAATCGTTTTTCACTACCTGTTTAACACTGCCCGATGAGTCCGAAACCGCGATTGCCGCAATTGCGCTGTCGTTTTTCACAAGCTCGTTGAAGAACTTAACCAGTGCTTCGGGCTGGGTGTCTGTCCTTATTTTTCCTGTAACCGGCCGCATGGACTCAACCTTTTCAGAGAGCCTGGATGTGTATCCCTTCTCTACCTGGGGCCAGCGGAATTTGCCGTATATGGCGAGCACCAGCGCAAGTGCCAGCATGAATATGAGCGTTACTTTCAATTTTGAATTCATCCGTTATACCCGTAAGTTGCTTTTTTATGGGAGTTGTGCCATCCGCA
>CAYTSF010000161.1:2294-7212 GCA_964440335.1 uncultured Leptospirales bacterium | reverse complement strand
AGTACCCCCGGCATAAACATCGCTGCCCGATGCCGTGATTACATTTACGCTTGGATACTTATCCGGTGATGGTGATTTAAGCCTGACCCAGTTGCCGCTTTTCCAGAAATGGTCTATTGCACATCCTTCCCTGTTACAACCGATGGCATAAACGTCATTACCTGATACTGCAATTGACCAGACGCTCATAAGTTTAGCTGAATCACCAGTGGCAAGTGTTGTCCATGTGCCGTTTTTCCAGTACCCGGCAACACTGGCGCCTGAACTGTCTGTACAACTGCCGCAGACATAAACATCATTGCCTGACAGTATTATTGAACTGACATGGGAATTTTTAGTAGTATCGAGCGCCGACAGCCCGACCCACATGCCGTTTTTCCAGTACCCGCCCATCACAACACCTGAACTGTTCGTAATGTAACCGCAGATATAAATATCATTGCCAGACGCAACCATTGAGTAAACTCTGGATTCCCTGGTTGAATCCGAAGGTACAAGCCCGACCCATGTTCCATTTTTCCAGTAGCCTGCAACATAAACATATGAGCTGTTCCTGCTTATGCCGGCTACATAAACGTCGCTGCCCACTACCAGAATTGATTCCACCCATGATTCACCAGTGGGGTCCACTGGCGGGAGCCAGGTCCATTTGCCGTTTTTCCAGTAACCGGCTGTCCAGACGTATGTGCTCTTCTTGCATGAGCCCGCGACATAAACGTCGCTGCCCGAAACTGTAATTGCAGAGACCTCTGAATTCATGATTGCATCGGGTGGGGTCAGCGGGACCCAT
Source organism: uncultured Leptospirales bacterium (assembly GCA_964440335.1). Classification (GTDB taxonomy): domain Bacteria; phylum Spirochaetota; class UBA4802; order UBA4802; family UBA5550; genus JAAYBQ01. The sequence goes on along the minus strand of CAYTSF010000161.1, from coordinate 6,422 downwards.
GCGCTGTTCTTCCAGTATCCCATGACCTCAACGCCCGAACTGTCTGCGCAGTAGCCTGCAGTGTAAACTGTTTTGCCACAGCTGCACCCGTGCAGGCACAGGGTCGTAAGCGGGATGATGACTGCAAGTAGCATTAAATATTTTTTCATGAAATGTCCTGACAGAAAGATTTGTGCGCATGTCGAACTAATAATATGCGGGAAAAGGATTTATGTCAATGAATAAATCTCTGGATGCTGTGCAGGGATTCGCCGCATCCGGTCACTCCTCATCCTCAGCCGTGTACTTCAGCTCCTTGTTGAAAATTGCTATGGCGAACTCACCCATCTCCTTCAACTCATCAAGCATCGAAGGTATTTTGTCACCGCGCACCTGCATGAACTCCTCGAACTTCTTGGTCATCTCGCGGCCGATGCATACCTCGCGGTCAGGGAATACTTCGGCTATGTCAGCTAAAGTCTTCTTTATGCGGTGGGGAGATTCATATATAACTATTATCCCTTCATGTTCACGCATGCGCGACAGCTCGTTCTTTCTGCGGCCCGGTTTCTTGCTCACGAACCCGCCAAAGAGAATGCTTTTGTCCGGGAACCCTGAAACCGATACAAGGGTCGTGAGCGCTGATACGCCGGGCAGGGGGACTATGTTCACACCCTCGCGCCTGGCAACGGCAACAATCTTGCTGCCGGGATCGCTCATGCCGGGCGTGCCTGAGTCTGTCATGTACCCTATGTTTTTTCCAGAACGGATTTCATCAACAAGCTGCATGATCCTTGAGTCGTCTGAGTGCGCATGGAGTGACCTGAGCGGTTTGCTGATGCCGTGATAGGAGAGCAGGCGGCCTGTGTGGCGCGTGTCCTCGCAGTAGACTATGTCGATTGTCTCACCTAAAAGTTTAAGCGCCCTGAGGGTCATGTCCTCGGGGTTGCCTATTGGTGACGCTATTATATAGAGGGTCCCTGGACATGTCATGCAATCTTACCTTCGTTTGTTTTATCAGGGCCGGATTAAATCAGCAGCCTGTAGTCTCGGCTTTGCAATACAGCAATCCTTCATCCTGCACATTAACGTAATAACAGCTATAAAACCCGGTCAATACATATTTTAATGATCTGCGGCAATAATCCCTGCGATTATGCAATTTTCAGGCTTGACAAAACGTGTATATAAATGCAAATGATTCGCAATTGATTTTTTGCTGCCGGAGGCCCCATGGACAAATGCACACCCGAATCCCTGCTCAGGGGGAAGAACATAAAGTTTACAAAGCAGCGCAGTTCAGTCCTTGAAACTATAATCAGGCGCAACACGCCATTCTGCGCATTTGACCTCCACAGTGAACTTGATGCAGCCATTGACCTGGCAACCATTTACCGCAACCTTGAACTTCTTGAACACCAGGGGATAATCCGCGAGGTGATGAATGAGAACGAAAGGCGTTATTACGAACTCGCATGTGAGCATAATCCCGAGCACCCGCATTTTTTCTGCAGCAGGTGCGGGAAAATATTCTGCATAAAAAAAATGAAGGCCATGGCAGCAGGTCCGGGCCTTCCCTCCGGGTTCAGGGTGCAGCAGACAGTGCTTCAGTACAGGGGGATATGCCCTTCGTGCAGGTAGGGGCCGGATACTGGCAGAAAATAATTTAGAATGGATAATATTTTTATGAGAATGAAATGCAGAATATTTTTATGTTTTTTTGTGACGTTCATCATGCTGGCTCTGTCATGCAGGGATGATGGAAGGGCTGGTGATTCCAGGCCCTTCACCATTGTCACATCGTTCTACCCTGTCTACGTAATCGCAAAGAATGTTGCTGATGGTATAGACGGCGTGAGGGTGATAAACATGACGCCGCCGGTCACGGGCTGCCTTCACGATTACAGCATAACAGCGGCAGACATGAAGAACCTGGAGGGCGCGGGCATACTCCTGCTTAACGGCGCGGGGATGGAATCATTCCTGGGGGATGTTCATTCCAGGTTCCCAGGGCTTAAAACTGCAGAGCTCTCCCGCGGCATAGTGCTTATACGCGGAGCAGGGGGCAATAATCCCCATGTGTGGACCAGCGTGACAAATGTCATGACAATGACCCGGAACTGTGCCGAGTCCCTTGCAGCCTCTGACCCGGACCATGCAGCGCAGTACAGGGCAAACGCCGCAAGGTATACTGCCAGGCTCGCTTCGCTCAAAAACGAGATTGATCCGGCGATGAAAAAGTTCAGGGGGCGCAGGATTATTACATTCCACGAGGCGTTCCCGTATTTCGCCGCGGAGTACGGTCTGGTAATTGCCGCTGTCATAGAACGCGAGCCGGGCAGCGAACCATCGGCAAAGGAGCTTGCAGAGACCATTGACATGGTGAAGAAGAGCGGCATAAAGGTACTCTTTACCGAGCCTCAATACCCCCCTGCATCCGCAGAGGCAGTAGCCCGCGAAACCGGCGCGGCGATATACGTTCTGGACCCGGCTGTAACCGGTGACGACAGTACTGATGCATATATTGATATTATGAAAAAAAATCTTGCTGTACTGGAGATGGCATTTAAATGAAAAGCTGCGATGCTCACGGCTGCGGCCATGGCCATGCATGCAACAGGTTCTGTGCCACTGTAAACGGGCTTACTGTAAGTTATGGCGGAAGGAAAGCCGTCGAAGATGTGAGCTTTACGTTTTCGTGCGGTGAGCTCACGGCCATTGTTGGCCCAAACGGTGGCGGCAAGAGCAGCATACTCAAGGCCATACTGGGCAAGGTCAGGTACGATGGGACCGTTGACCTCTGCGCAAAGACCGGGACAAGGGGTAAACCCGTGACAGGTTATGTACCGCAGCAGGCCGGTATCCCGAAGGATTCGCCTCTTAATGTCCTCGACCTCATGCTCATATCCGAAGGGTATCTGCCTGCCTGGTTCCATGTACCTGCTTCAAAGAAGCGCAGCATGATCGAAATACTCTCGCTTGTTTCAGCTGAAAATCTTGCATACCGCAAAGTGGGGGAACTCTCCGGAGGGGAGCAGCAGAGGGTGCTCCTGGCCTGTTCCCTGAACCCCATGCCCGACCTGCTGCTCCTTGACGAGCCGGTCTCTGCCATAGACATCGGCGGCATGGAACTTTTCTACGAGATCATCTGCGACCTGAGGCGCAGGTTCCACATGGCCATTGTGCTGGTGAGCCACGACATCATGACTATCGCAAAACATGCCGATTCCATGATACTGGTTAACAGGAGCGTCATTGCCAGCGGCAGGCCCGCCGAGTTAATGAAGCTTCCCGGGTTCAGGTCAACTCTCGGCTTCGGCATGAACGGCAACGGCCGGGATACTCATACTCATGGAGGTGACGCGTAATGGACACCTGGTACAGGATGGTTGACCTGCTCCCCTTTTCGTGGACAGGTTACATATTCATGAAGAACGCCCTGCTGGCGGTCCTTGTCGTGACGCCATGTTTCGGACTTGCCGGCACCATGGTCGTTGCAAACAGGCTGGCGTTCTTCTCGGACGTTATAGGGCATTCGTCGCTGGCAGGGATAGCCATAGGAATGGTCTTCGGCATGATGGATGTGCGGCCCGCAATGATTATTTTCGCAGTGCTGATTGCGGTTGCGATGAATATTTTTATCGAGGTATCTGGTGCTGCCAGCGACACGGTCATAGGCATAATACTCGCAGCGACCACCGCAACCGGCATAGTCCTCCTGAGCCGGGGCGGTTCGTTCAACAGGTACTCCGACCTCATTGTGGGCAATATACTCTCTGTGCAGCCGGCAGAGATAGCCGGCCTCTTCCTGCTCCTGGTCGCTGTTGTCATATTCTGGATTTTCTTCGGCGGATACCTGGCGCTCCTCAGCGTTGACCAGGCCCTTGTCTATGACAGGCGCGTCAGCCCGGTTGTTGTGCGCACCATGTTCACGGCGCTCATAGCTGTCCTCGTAATACTATCTATCAGGTGGATAGGCGTGCTTATAATAAATGCCCTCTTTATAATTCCTGCGGCAACGTCAAGGATATGGTCAGGTTCTCTCAGGGGATACTATGCGGGTTCAGTGCTGCTGAGCATGGTCTCCGGCGTGGCAGGGCTTGTCATCTCTTTCTACTGGGGAAGCGCCGCAGGCGCGACCATGGTGCT
>CAYTSF010000161.1:0-2194 GCA_964440335.1 uncultured Leptospirales bacterium | reverse complement strand
TCCTGCGGATGAAAGAATGCCTGCCAGATATGGTAATAGGTGACGCCGTCAACTGTAACCCTGTCCTTCACCACCGCGTATTCACCTTTTTTGGGGAATTCACTCAGTACTATCCCGCACTGCGCCTTGTCTTCATGCGTTACGGGCCTGCCTGGTTTACCGGGAATATTCAGGAATACAGGATTTGCAGATGTTACCTCTATCCATCCATTGACCTGTTCAACCTTTGATTTCTTTATTGCCTCGATTCCTGCTGCGGGGCCTTTGGTGTAGGTATCTCCCCAGTTTATGAACCCGGTATTGCCATTATCCATCTGTATATACAGGAATGTACCGTCTCCGTTCTGGAGAATTATTTTAAAGAATTCCCCGGCCTTTGCTGTGAATTTTGTGTCGGAGTTAAGGTCGCTCCTGACCTCCAGGTCTGCAACAGTGATAAAACCTGCCTCTTCAGGTTTAACAGCAGTATAGGCCCATACCGGATATCCATCGAGTACATAGCCGGTTATCTCTCCATCCTTAACCTTGTACCATGTCTCTCTGCCTGCCTTTTTCTGCTCCAGGATATCGAGCATTGCCCCTTTTTGTGCGGTTTTAAGCACAGTGGATCCGGCAGATGCTTCGGACATTATCTGCACCTTGTCTCCATCAATATGGACAAATTCATTAAGGACCTTCTTCGGTTTTGGTTTGCTGCATCCCGATGCACACAGAGAGAATGCGACGGCAACACAGAGTAAAATGACGCCTCTTTTTTTCATGGTAATCTCCTTTTTTATATTTTTACTGCTGTTTCTGTTTAAACTGTACTGATGCTGTTCCGGGCCTGGCGTTGCTCTGCCTGCTATGCGGTCCGCTGTTATCGGCATTTCACGGGATGGATGGTGCAGCTTCATGCCTGGGAATGTTCCCCTGTTCAGGATCGTATAGTTGATAGTCTCCAGTATTTATCTGTCAAACGGTTTATTTACTTTTTAATTGACAGGGCCCGCATCCATGAAATAGCATGAATAATGTAACAAGAGTCCGGAAATGTTTCCATTGTTTTTAGCGGCTGTTACCGGTAAAGAGGTTAACCATGAAGAATGCAGTAAAATATCTGATTACGGCGTTTATACTGCTCTGCATTGCGGTATATGCAGATGACAAGGAGAAGTCCCCTTCCGGCGACACTACGGGCAAAGATCAGCTCACTGCTGATGATAAAACCGGCGACAAAACAGACCAGTCAGACAACGACAAGTTAAAAGGGGACGCAGCCGTCAATGATAAACAGGCGGATCTGAAACTTCCCGATGAATTCAGCAAGCTGCTTAAACTGACCGGTATGACATTTGTTATGCCCGACGGGTTTGCCGCCGCAGATGTCGATGTGCTTAAATGCGAGGATGTAAACTATTTCTATGCCATAAAGCACAGTAAAAAGAAGCTCGAGGTACGTTACGTAATAATCCCCTACCGACAGGCGGTAAAGACCGAATCAAAGTCCATCCCCGGCAGCGACTCTACGTACAGGGTTTCGGCATACACAATTGCGTCTAACATCGCGGGTAACGAAGCCAATATCCTGAAGACAGTGGAATTCAATCCCCAGGACGTCATGACCGAGTTCCGCGCTGAGTGGGGCGCGAGCACTGTCATAAAACCCGAATCGGGTTTCGGCGATGGTTACAAGATGGTGGTAATCACCTCGCTATACCGCAGCGGCAGGGGCGAGGCATACATTATTTTTCTTTTTGACAACTACAAAGAGGTCAAAAAGGAGTACGACGAAGCATTCTACTCCCTTGTCTTCACTGAGTGAACCTCTTCAATGAAGGAACCTTCTGCACCTGTAAAAAGCTATGGGCCGCAGGAAGTAATCCCTGACCGTTAACGGGCCATTCACTCCTCTGTCACATGAAGTTCTATGAGGAACGGCATGTCGTCAGCCATCTGCTTCATGGCGGAAGAGAGTTCAGATATCTTGTTTTCTATGTATTCGATGTCGCCGGTCAGGCGCCTGATTGTCTCATGGTCTGCGCCCTCTCTGCCGAGATTCTGTTTAATAATATTTACCGATTCATGGAAGTCGTCAACATAACCATTGAAGCTTTCGATGTTTTTCCTGGTCAATTCGTATATCCTCAGTCCTTCGGGATCGGTATAATCATATTCCTTCAGGTGAAGCCTGCATTTCATTTCAGCCTCCTTA
>CAYTSF010000160.1:0-7266 GCA_964440335.1 uncultured Leptospirales bacterium | reverse complement strand
GCCGGGTCCTCGCCACCTTCGCCGGAATTGCTCCTGCCTTTGATTGAATTCATGGCGATAGCGATGGCCTCGTGGGCCTCTTTGCTTATTGATCCGAAGGACATCGCGCCGGTGGTGAGCCTCTTCATGATCTCCTCAACCGGTTCCACCTGTTCAATATTTACGGGTGTGCCGGGATTGAACTCAAAAAGGCCGCGGATAAAATGCGGCTTCATGTTTCTGGAATCAACAAGGGAGCTGAACTCCCTGTATTTACCGTAATCCCCGGCGCTTGTGGCCCGCTGCAGCATGTAGATTGATTCCGGGTCCCATGAATGTTTCTCGCCGTTTTTCCTGTAGCTGTAAACACCCTCTGATTCAACAATGCCGGGGTTGGGAGCAAACCCCTTTTTGTGCTTCATAACAGTTTCACGGCTGATTATGTCCAGCCCCACGCCTGAAATTCTCGATGATGTCCCGGTAAAATATTTATCAACTAGTTCACCGGCCAGGCCTATGCATTCGAATACCTGTGCGCCCCGGTAGCTGCGAATGGTGCAGGTCCCCATCTTGGAGAAAATCTTGAGAAGCCCCTTGTCTGCCGCCTTAATATAGTTTTTTTCAAGTTCACTCAGGCCGGCATCGGACCTGATCTTTCCCTCTCTCTCAAGCCCGGCGATTGCCGCAAGCGCAAGGTACGGATTCACTGCGTCAGCGCCGTAGCCTATTAAAAGGGCAAAATGCATCACCTCACGCGCATCACCTGATTCTACCACGATCCCTGTTTTTGTACGTCTGCCTGTTTTTATCAGGTGGTGGTGAACAGCAGCGCATGACAGAAGTGACGGTACAGGCAGGTTTTCCCTGGAAGTATCCCTGTCCGAAAGAATAATAATCTGGCAGCCTGAATCAACTGCGTCAGCAGCTTCGCGGCATATCCTGTCCAGTGCTTCATCAAGACTGCTGCCTGCCGGGAATACGCAGCTTATTGTTGATGAACTGAAACCGGATGCGTCAAGCGACCTGACTTTCCGAAGTTCCCGGTCTGTAAATACGGGCCGCATGAACTTTATCAGGCGGCAGTGTTCAGGCGTCTCTTCAAGGAGGTTGCGCCTGCGCCCCATGTAGCTTGTACCGCTCATGACAAGCTCTTCGCGGATCGGGTCTATGGGCGGGTTGGTTACCTGTGCGAAGACCTGCTTGAAGTAGTTGTAAAGCGGCTGCGGCCTGTCGGAAAATACCGCAAGCGGAGTGTCCGTACCCATTGACCCGACAGGTTCCTGGCCTGTCTGCGCCATATGCTGTATGATTTCATTTATATCTTCACGGTTGTAGCCGAAAACAAGCTGGAGCCTTTGCATTGTGGAACTGTCCATTTCCGGCAGTGAATTTTTTTCCGGGTGGACGTCGTCCAGGACAATCCTGTTCTCCTCGACCCATCGCTTGTACGGGCTCTGGTGCGCTATGCGTTCCTTGACTTCGCTGTCGGGAATTATCCTCCCCTCGCCGGTGTCAACGAGCAGCAGTTTACCCGGCATAAGCCTCCCCTTTGTCTTTATCTCTTCAGGTTTAAAGTTCTGAACACCCGCTTCAGACGCCATTACAATGATGTTGTCATGGGTCACGACGTAGCGTGAAGGCCTCAGGCCGTTCCTGTCCAGTGTCCCGCCGATGAATCTCCCGTCGCAGAATACCATTGACGCCGGCCCGTCCCAGGGTTCCATCATGGTTGAATGGTATTCGTAGAAATACTTCAGGAAATCAGGGATCGGGTTCTTGTCGTTCCATGATTCCGGGATCATCATCATGAGTGAATGGGGAAGTGATCGCCCGGCAGCCACCAGGAGTTCGAGCACGTTGTCAAATGACGCTGAATCGCTTTTACCCGGTTCAATAACCGGCAGGATTTTATCAATATCGTTTCCAAATGCGTGCGAACTGAAGTCAGCCTCCCTTGCCTCCATCCAGAACCTGTTCCCTTTTACAGTGTTGATCTCACCGTTATGCGCCATCATCCTGAACGGCTGGGCAAGGTCCCATGACGGGAAAGTGTTCGTGCTGAACCTTGAGTGGACAAGGGCCATGGCGCTCTCGGCCCTTTCGTCCCTCAGATCGCTGTAATAGCATCGAAGCTGGCCGGGCATGAGCATCCCTTTGTACACTATGGTTTTTGTTGAGAGTGAAACAATATAGAACTGTTCTTTAGCTGCGATAGATGAATTCCGGATTGTCTTTTCAGCAAGCTTCCGCGCTATATAAAGCCTCAGTTCAAGCGGGTGACGCGATTCACTGACTGCCTTCACGAATACCTGGAGAGTAGACGGTTCAGCCCCCCTTGCTATGTCGCCGATAACAGCGCTGTCAACCGGGACTTCTCTCCACGCGATTACATCCAGGCCCTCTGATGCGAGTATCTTTTCAAATTCATTTCTGCAGAGCAGCCTTGCATCGTTATCGCGCGGGAAGAATATAATTCCAGTACCGTAATCACCCGGAGCGGGAAGATCCTTCACCAGTTCACTGTAGAGCATGTACGGGACCTGCAGCATGATCCCCGCGCCGTCACCAGTCCTGTTGTCCGCGCCTTCGGCGCCCCTGTGTGTCATCCTTTCGAGGATCTCCAGTCCCCTCTCTATTATGTTATGGGATTTTTTCCCCATGATGTTCGCCACAAAACCGATACCGCAGGAATCGTGCTCATAAGACGGATCATACATTCCGGATTTTTCCGGTCTTGCGTAGTTCATTTTCCGCTCCGCTTTTAAAAATCTCCGCTATATATAATTATATATGAGCAGTGTGACATTAAAATAAAAACAGATGCATTGGGTACAAATAAAAAAAATAAATAGATTGTTACGTTATTGTTAAAATATAACAGGCAGGGAATATGCGGGCTGCACAGCCTGGCGCAATGATCAGCATGGTCACGTTGATTTGTCCGCTTCCAGCCTGGTATTGGGACATAATAAAAATCTTTAAAATCACGAAAAAATCCGAAATTGTCATTGACATCGGAACAGCGATCCAATATTATAATATCGTTCATAAAAAATTATGATAATTCATATTTTTTATAATTCTCTTTTCTAAAAAAGAATTAGTTTCTCAAAAAATGAAACTAATGAGCAGTTATTACAGCACCATCCCGAGGGAAAGTGCCGGTTTTTACGGGTTTAATGTGCAGTCAGGCTTTTTAACAGGAATAGACTGCTTTTCAGCATGAATATCCTGTTAAGTAGTTTTTCATGGACAAACCCACCGGCGTTTGCGTCATTGCAGTCACCACCCCCCATTAGACTGCCGCGGCGCAGAGGAAGCAGACTCAATATAAAGCAGAATCACACAAGCTGGTGCTTTCCCGACGGGTGGGATATTCTCTTTAATTATTCTTGACTATACTTCTGAATATTATAGTCTCCTCTACGGAGCGGTACATGTCATGGATAAAACCCGGCCTTTACTCAGAAAATCCACCATCGATGGAATTACAATACAATATCTGCATTATCCCGCTGATAAACCTGACCTGGTAATGCTGCATGCCACAGGTTTTCTTCCATGGATGTGGCATCCGGTGGCATCAAGGCTGGAGGGTAAATTCAATATAATAGTGCCGCATTTCTGCGACCACAGGTCTGCATACCCGGAAGAGGGTATAAGCTGGAAGCTCCTTGCCGATGATCTCTACGGGCTGCTCGATGACATAGGGGTCAGAACACCCTTCATGCTGGGGCATTCCATGGGTGCCACTGTGGCTACACTATGCAGCGCGCTTCACCATGTTGAACCCCGGGCCATGATACTCATAGAGCCTATTTACCTGCCGCCGGATTTTTACGGGAAAAAGATCACGGTTGAACAGCATCCCCTGGCGTCAAAATCGATTAACAGGCGGAACCACTGGGAATCCGCTGATGATGCCAGGAATTATCTTAAAAGCAGAAAGCTATTCGCAAAATGGGACAGCGAGATGATGGATATGTATATTCTCTACGGCATGATCCCGGGAGAGTCGGGCGGGCTGATCCTGGGCTGCACACCGCAGAAGGAGGCCGCGCTTTTTATGGGCGGTAATGCGTGCAATCCCTGGCCGCTGCTGCCGGGCATTAAATGCCCGGTACTTGTGGTTGAAGGGGGCACCAGTGAAAACAGGTCATACATTGACCTGCATAAAGCGGCATCACTGTTCCCCGGGGGCATGTACAGGGAGATTGAAGGCGCGGGCCACCTTGTCCCAATGGAAAAGCCCGGAGTTGCGGCGGATTTATGCGTGGAGTTTTTTAAGGAGTAGATCCGGAAATTACTGTGCTCATCATATCATGAAGTACAATAAATAAAAGGAGTTTGTTATTATGAAAAAGGTAATCATGGCTGTAGTTTCTGTTATAGCGGTAATCCTTCTGTTGTTTTTTTTCGTGATTATTTTTCCCTTTCTCGGGACAAAGAAGACGCAGGCTGTCACTGAATTTAACAATGGAAGGATCATTGCTGTGATGGACGGCATGAGCCAGACCTATATCCTTGACGGAGGTAACAGGGAGATTGCGCTTGTTGACGCGGGGAATTCGCCTGACGGGAAACCGGTTCTGGATGCCCTGGCCGCGAAGGGATATAAGGCTTCCGATGTGAAGGCCATATTCCTTACACACGGGCACCAGGATCATATCGCGGCAGCCGGGATATTTACTAACGCGAAAATATACGCACTCAATGCTGAAACAGGTATTGCTGAAGGGGCCAGGATGAATAAATCCCCCCTGGGCCGCTTTTTCTCGCCGAAACCTACAGGGATAAAGGTGACCGGTATCCTGGAAGACGGGCAGACAGTGCAGTTCGGCTCAATGAAGATCGATGTTTTTTCTGTTCCGGGGCACACGGAGGGGAGCGCGGTATTTCTGATTGACGGCATATTGTTTATGGGTGATACGTCACTTTCCACATCCGACGGGAAAATCAAACATCCTGTATGGGTATTCAGCACCGACGTGGAACAGGGCAACAGGTCGCTCAAGAAACTGGCGGAAAGGCTCATGCCGCGGAAAAATTCCATCAGATTCATTGTTTTTTCACATTCCGGCGAACTGCAGGGCCTGGAACCGCTTATCATCTTCGCTGAAACTGTAAAATAGGGTAGAAACATGCGTGCACACATGCGCGGTTATACCCGCATGTGCCGGTGTATCTTTTTTTGAGTCCCCCTTGACAAAAAAAGATTTCTCTGTTATATGTAAAAAAAAATTTCCAGATGGTTTGAATGAAACGGCTTCAGTTCTTAATTAAACGAAAAAAAAATTTCCCCGCAGTACTTCCCCAGAGGGAACATTCAGTAGACAATAAACAGATAGAACGCGGTGTAATTGATATAATGTACCGCCTTAAAAAGAACGGCTACCAGGCTTACCTTGTAGGCGGCTGTATCCGTGATATACTGCTCGGCATGCCGCCCAAGGATTTCGACATTGTCACAGACGCCCATCCAAGGCAGATCAAGAGACTTTTCGCCAGGTGCTTTCTCATAGGGAGCAGGTTCCGGCTGGCACATGTTTACATATCACCGGACAGGTTTATCGAGGTAGCGACTTTCAGGGCGACTGTTGATCCTGAAGAGACTGATGATAAAGGGAAAAAGAATTATAACACATTCGGCACTATCGAGGAGGACGCGTTCAGGCGCGATTTCACGATCAATTCCCTGTACTATAATTATGCCGATTCCACAATAATGGATTATACCGGCGGGCTGGCCGATATAAAGAAAAAAATACTCCGCTCCATCGGCGATCCGGCTGTAAGATTCAGGGAGGACCCTGTAAGGATTATCCGCGCAGCGCGGTTCTGCGCCAGGTTCGGGTTCAGGCTGTCAAAGAGGGACTACAAAGACGCGGTGGCAAACGCGCCGCTTGTGAGCGAGGCTAACGCAAACCGGCTGCTCGAAGAGCTTTATAAAATTCTCAGGTGCGGCGCCTCGGCAGCATCATTCAAATACCTGGACAGGTTCGGTGTGCTGCCTCACTGGATACCGGAACTTGACAGGGCGCGTTATAACCATAAACTCATAGCCCGCCTTGAGGCCCTGGACAGGCGGAGACTTGCCGGCGCGGAGATACCCGCGAGCGTGCTCATTACCCTGCTGTTTTATGATATTTTCAGTGAAATAACCGGCAGTGCTGCCGGCGCGCGCGGTTCCCATGAATCTTTCATTGAGGCGCGCAGCCTGTTCCACCCCGTGGCCATGCGCCTGCGGCTCCCGAGGAAGGAAACGGACCGCGTCCTGAATATAGTTACTCGTCAGAAATCGTTTGTGCAGAGTGATGAGGATAAAAGAAATCCCAGGTTTGCGAAGCGTTTTGTACGAAATGAGCATTTCGGCGATGCTCTGCTTTTCTTCGAGATACTGTCTGAATCTTCCGGGGGGCACCAGGATGATATAAAATACTGGAAATCCCTTGCTGCCGAATCACCCGAAACCGCGGAAAAAAATGAAGCCGGTAAACAGGATCTCCGCAGGAACCAGGACCGGGGCAGAGGCCCTGCGCGCAGGAGACCTGGTAAGCCGCTTCCCGAAAAGGCGGCCGCCGGCGCTGCGGCAGGGGATGCCCCTGATTCCGGAAATCCCGCTCCGAAAAAGCCCAGGCGAAAGCGCAGGAGGAAGCCCGCAGATAAGAACAAACCTGAAGCAGCCCGGAACCAGGCTATTCAGGAGAGCTGATTCAGGCCGTCCGTACATTCGTGTGAAAAACCCGTTTACGAAATGACAATATTCTGAACATTCCATAAACATCGAAAATTCAATCGCAAAATTCCGGAAACCCGTATAAATAATATGCGGGTTTTTTTATTAAAAACCTTGACTTTGGAAGCCATTCTGTTTTATATAACTATATCAGGATATATTGATATAGTTATGGAAGCCATAAACATATTTAAAGCGCTCTCTGATGAATCCCGCCTCAGGATTCTTGCGCTGCTGCGTAAAAATGAACTGAGCGTAAATGACATAGTTTCCATCCTGAACATGGGGCAGTCGCGGATTTCAAGGCACCTGAAGATCCTCACGGACGCAGGCCTGCTCTCTTTCAGGAAAGAGGGGCTCCGGGTATTCTACCGCATGGAGAGTGACGGACTCTGGGGATCAATATGTACGCCGTTTTTTGACAGCGCGGGCCAGTCTGTTATATTCAGGCATGATTCCGCCGGCCTCGAAAAATACCTGGCAGGACGCTCTGAACAGGAGAGGGAATACTTTAACAGCGTTGCCCCTGAGTGGAACAGGATACGCAGCCT
>CAYTSF010000159.1:0-7315 GCA_964440335.1 uncultured Leptospirales bacterium | reverse complement strand
ATGGCACGAATGAAATCACCCTCATACATAAAACAGCCGGGCGGAAGAATGGGCGATATTGTAATCTACAGCGTCGGTGACAGATCGTATTTTCGCAGGTATGTTATCCCGCGGAATCCCGATACTGATAACCAGCGCGTTGTGCGCCACACCTTTGGCGATGCGGTCAGTTCATGGCAGCAGCTCCCCGCCAGGGAAAAAGAACAGTATAATATCCGCGCTGCCAAATACAACAGAAAAGGATACAACCTCTACATCTCAATGTATATGAAAGAAACAACCGCGTCATGTAATGACAAAGGAAACAGTGTACATATAGATAGCAACCCTCCTATACCGCTCCGTTGCCAATACGTCAGGTAGTCTATATCGCTGCGATACACCCGGAATAAAGAAAAAATACCGCAGGGATAAAGAATAGCAGATAAATACTCATGACTTGAAAAACATTTAAAACAACTGTGCCACCTCCGGGGGATAGGGGGCTGTGCGGTTTATGAAACTGCTCATAGCCTCACGGCCGCAGGTCGTGGATGGATATGACTGTAAACATTTAAAACAACTGTGCCCCTTACGGGGGATAGTGGGCTGTAGCGTTGATGATACTTTAATACCCAGGGTGACAATGTGTTTGCGGTCACGCATCCTTAACTTTGCGCAGAAGTTTTTTTACCTTTACAACGAGTTTATCGTAATGGCTACCCTTCCAGTAGGGCCGGCCGCATGAATTGCATATGTAGTACTCGGTGCACCAGCTGAGCACACCTTCAGGTATGGATGCCTTTAGGAACACAGAGTCAGGCGAATCTATATCAAGGGCCTTTATGATGCCGTTGCATTCAACGCAGCGTGTGAATGGCATGATGAGGCTGCGGAGCTGCAGGCGTTTTATGACCTCGATTATCTGCTTCTCAGGGTTGCGGCTGCGGACGATAATTCCCCTTGTGACAATCTTCCTCATGAGCAGGCGCCTGTCGCATGTGAGCAGTATCCTGTTCTCTATTGCGGAGAGCGCGGAGAGCAGGTCATCGTCACGGTTGTCCTCGTAGTCAACGTCGAAGCCCAGGAGGCGCATCATGCGGGCCAGCTTGCCAAGGTGTACGTCCAGTATGAAGCGCGTTTCTTTTAAGGGGGATTCCATGAGCCTGGTTACGCCGGCGATGTCCAGGGACTCGTAAACCGGGAACACGCTGATGAGGTCGTTTTCGCCTGTTATATAGCTGAAGTCTACGGACTTGCCGTTCACCAGTATAATGTCAACCTCAACGTGCGGTACACCCAGGCCCTCGATGAGGTCCTTGACAGTGCGGTTTTCGCTGAAGGGAACTGTTATATCGACCTTTCTCATCTCTTCCGGAAGAAAGTCGTTGAGCTCCTCGTAAAACCTGATTGATATGTTCGGCATGGTCTGTTGTTTCTTCCGGTAAAATATTTACGGCTTTTACTTTCGCCAGTCAAAGAGATAAACATGGGTGAATATTTGTCAATAAAGTTAATGGCATCCACGCCTATATAGGGCGCTATACAGCCGGACCGGTAAATAATCCTTCACGCCTCTTAATAAAAGTGGCAGCCGTCTTTGATTTATTATATATTGTTATGTATTGTTTTATCCTGCGGGTTATTCAATAATCAGACTTGTTTCCAAACCGGCGTTTGATACCTCGGAAGGCCTGAAGGGGGCTTTTTTTAAGAGGCTCCGCGCCTTAGGCCCGGTAAAAAACAAGATAAGAAAGGAAACAAGTCTATTACAAAATAAGATTAAGCTGCTGAGCAATAGAGTATTTACTTTTTTTACCAGAAGTCCACGGATGTACATTTCCGTAAACTGACAGGCTTGTTAATCCAGAATAAAATGAGGGTTTTTATGAGTGGTATGATTTCTAAAAAGATAAAAAGCGTTGGCGGCAGGCTCATTATTTTTCAGGCGGTTGCAATTGTTATCCTTCTGCTCCTGCTGGCGCTCCTTGCGGGAGTGCTGATTAAAAGCAGGTTCATTTCTCAAAGCTCGCGGGATATGTCCGATATAAACTGGCGTATAATAGAGATGATTGACGCTTACAATTATAAACTGAAGGAGCACACCATCTCCCTTTCAACAGTGCTTGTGCGCTATAACGCGGCAGGGGGAGTGAAAAGCTATATTTCGCAGAATGAAATAGACAGGTTTACGGATATAACCGGCGCTGTGGCAACGCTCTTTGTAAGGCAGGGGGATGATTTTCTCAGGGTATCAACGTCTCTCCGCAAACAGGATGGAAGCAGGGCAGTGGGCACACTCCTGGACAGGAAACATCCCGGATACAGTAAAGTGCTTTCTGGTGAGACCTATACAGGGCCCGCGGTGCTTTTCGGGCGCAATTACATGACCCACTACAGTCCCATTAAAAGAAACGGCCAGGTTGTGGGGATATATTTTGTAGGGCTTGATTTTACCGAGGGTATACAAAACCTCAGGGCGAAGATCCGGGCAATAAAAATTGCAGATACAGGTTATGTCTACGTTCTTGAGGGGCCAAGGAGCTCTGAAAAGGGGAAGTGTGTTGTGCATGTTTCTGACCAGATTGAGGGAAAGAACATGTTTGAGCTTAAGGATGCTGACGGCGTTGAGTTCATCAGGAAAATGTTTGCTGATCTGCACGGCGCCACAAAGTACAGGTGGAAAGACAGCACCCACGGCGGCAGCGTTTATACAAAGTATTCATCCTTCAATTATTACGAAGAGTGGGACTGGATCATAGCATCAAGCGCGGCTGAGGATGAACTCCTTGCAGACGGCCTTGTCCTCAGGAACTACATCTTCGCCGGTTTTCTGCTGTGCAGCATAGTGATTCTCGTTATGCTCTATGGCGCGGTCAAGGTGCTGATTTCAAAAAGGCTGACATCGCTGAATGCTATTGTCAGGGACCTTTCGCAGGGCGAGGGGGACCTTACCGTACGCCTTGATGTGAGGAACGATGATGAGATCGGTGAGATCGCCAGCGGGTTCAACCTCTTCCTCGACAAGCTCGAGGAGATGATACGTGACGTTGTAAGCGCAGGCCACAGCCTTGTGAATGACGTTAAAAATATACAGGGTGAGAACCTTGACCTTTCGCGACGCACATCGGAGCAGGCAGAAAACCTTGAAGAGATTGCAGCCACCCTTGAAGAGATTACAAGCGCCATAGTGATAAATTCAGAGAATGCCCAGAAGGCAAGGCAGATTGCCGAACAGGGCGCGAGGCAGGCAGACGAGGGGAACCGTGTTGCCGATGATGCTGTTAAGTCGATCAACGAGATCAGCGCATCGAGCAGCAGGGTAGTTGAGACCCTTAACTTTATCAGGGACATTACCTTCCAGACCAACCTGCTGGCTCTTAACGCGGCAATTGAGGCTGCCAGGGCCGGTGAACACGGCAGGGGCTTTGCGGTTGTGGCCGGCGAGGTGAGGAACCTTGCGCAGCGTTCAGGTGAGGCCGCGCTGGAGATTGAGGACATCACGAAGAAGTCGGTATCAAAGGTTGAAGAGGGTATCCTCATGGTGACGAAAACCGGGCAGGAGCTCCGGGAGATAGAGCTGTCATCCAGGGAGTCCGCGTCTCTCATAGTGGAGATAAGCACCTCGACAGAGGAGCAGAGGATAAGCATGACACAGATCAACCAGGCCGTGGGCGCGCTCGATTCAATGACGCAGCAGAATGCGGCGCTGGTCGAGAAGACCACTGCTGCGTCGAATAAAATGGCGGAACAGGCCAGTTCCCTCCTTGACATGCTTCAGCGTTTCAGGGTAAGGTAGAATTTATACGGGGTGAGTTATGGAAAGCGAAAAAAAACTGGGCAGGGTGGCGCAGTCCCCCACTGTGCCGGGAAAGGTCCATGAGAAGAAGAGGTTCGATATCGCGGACCTTTACGATAAACCGGCAGGCACTGCGCAAAACGGGGCCGATGCCGGTTACGGCCTTGACGAGAAGCTGCGCAAGGCATACTTCTGGATAGCCAACTACGCAATCATAAATCCATTCTGCGATATAGAATATAATACAACTCCCCCCAACCGGTACATCATAGGCGACAGCAAAACCGGCGTCAGCCTCCCCACTGCCCAGAGCTACGCGAGCTTCATACTCTTCCCTCTGCTGGCACTGGTCACCAGGCGCAAGTGCCTGCTTGTGGGAGGGCCGGGACGCGGCAAGACCTCCAGCGCAATGATCATGGGGCTTCTGGCCGGGTATTCCATGAAGGAGATCAAGCGCGCTGTGCAGCACGGGCAGCCGCAGATGACTGTCTCTGACCTCCTGGGCAATCCGCTCCCGTCAGACATGGTGAACGCCCGGAGCATGGACGATATAAAGATATCATGGCGCAAATGGCTTTCGATGAAGGTCAAGATAATAGATGAATACAACAGGATCCCCGCGCGCACACAGTCAGCCCTCCTGAACGTGATGAGCGAGAACTACGCCGAGCTCCTTGACCAGGTCTACGACTGCCCCGACGCGGCGTGGTACCTTACGGCCAACGACGACGCGGGAGGCGGCACATACCAGGTCATAGAGGCGCTCAGGGACCGCATAGACGTTGTTGTGCAGGCACTCCACTTCAACACGCGCTTCCTGCCCGGGCTCCTTGACCGCGTTGAGCGGGGCATCAAGCCCGAGGAGATGGTGCCTGCCGAGATCATCTTCACCGAAGAGGAGATCGACACCATGAACCGTGAGATACTGGAGGTTGAAATCCCCCGGCCCCTCATGAGGCGCATAGAGTACTTCGCGTCGCAGTTTGAACTGCTTGAGACCGGCGGCGAACAGGTGGAGTACAAGACAAAGGACAACGTGAAGCTTTCGGGCACAGCCATACCACAGGTGATGCAGGGTGAGACCGGCAAAGACCAGCTGAAGGACATAAGCTACCAGACTTTGAACGGCCTCTCTGTGCGGGCCTTCATGACGTGCCTCACATTTATTAAGGCCCTTGCATACTTCAGGGGGAATGACAGTGTGGAGTTCGACGACGTGCGCCACGTGCTCCCTTTTGTCCTGCACGACAAGCTGGGGCAGAACAGCGAGTGCCCCTTCTTCGAGGTCCCTGAAAACGCGGTGTACAAATACGACCGCATAAGCTGGATCAGGAAGCTCTTTGACCTCTCCTGCGCCGAGTTCGACAGGGCCGGCCTGGACAAAAAGGACGCTGTGGGCGACCTGCTTGAGCAGTTCTCAAGGGGACTCGACGGTGTTACGCAGCAGGATGCCGAGGCCATCATGCAGCAGATCGAGAAGATGATGGGGGCAATTGCGTCGGGCCGCAAGCTCTACGCAGCCACCTTCGATGACCTGCTTACTTTAAAGTACCTGCACCAGCGCTACACCAATTACCTGGACTGGGTTAAATGGAAAAAATGATCCCTGCTGCAATGACGGAGGCGCTTAAGCGTATGCGCCCTGAAATTAACAGCATGTACGAATACTGGAGGTCGGTTAACCGCGAACCTGACCCGGAAGATGTGCTTGACCTCTTCCTGAAAAGCGCTGCGCCCCTCTACGAAAAAGAGACGGATGTGGCAGACGACATTCTCTGCGGTATGTTTGGTGAGGCGCTTGAACTCTCCGGGCGCGGTTTTCTCGGCAGGCGCGGGCGCTTCAGCATGCTTGAGTGCCACCTCATGCGCATCATACATTTCCACGACGTGCTCCTTTCCTCGCAGAAAAATTTTATGACCATGGTCTTTAATGCACTCTATAACATTCATGTGAGCAACGAAGGAAAGGTAAGGCAGTGGGCTGATGCCATGTGTTCGGGGTGGAAGCCGGGGAACGCCGCTTCGTTCAGGAAGCCGGGGTTTCTCCTGGCATGGAGGAGCGGCATGGCGCGGTTCAGGGATGAGGCGCTGGAGATCGCGGGTGCCATGGACGATGACCTGCTGGATAAATTTTTCTCTACGGGGGATGTGCCGGGCAGGGAGGCCGTCAGGAGGATGAAGGATGACCCATGGTTTAACCCCGCAAGGGCAGTGAATGAGGGACCGGTCTTTCTGCATACCGGCGGATACAGGGGCGCAGGTGGGCTTTTTGTTTCCCTGCCTGATGTACGCACCAGCGGCGGCGTCATTTATGCCGGTGACAATGCCTCGGTATTCAGGATATACGCTGATGCTTTCGGCGTGGAGGCTGTGCATGATGTTGAACTGACACCGGGCAGCATGGGTGTGGGTGATACAGGGAACGTAAAGTTCAGGGATGGCAGGTTCAGTTCGGGCGGGGATGAATTCCCCCTGCCTGAATTCTGCAGCGGTGAGGTCATGAGCTTTGCGGCCGCAGGCAACACCGTGGCATGGACAATGAAGAACAGCTATAAAATCTACATAGCGGGCATAAGCCGCCATGCCTGAACCCCTGACAATGGAGCGGCTCAGGGATGTATGGCTCGGAGCCTGGAACGACGCTGTGAGGCTATGGAGCCCATACGTTCAGCTCCGCAGCCCTGTGTTCTGCATAACAGAGGAGGAGGAGAGGGCCAATGGCCTCTGTTCATCCTTTGCAATGATAAGGCTCAGCGATTACAGAGTTGTGGTGTCCCTGCGCCAGGTGGTGAACCTGGGGCTTGAAGAATTCCCCATGGAGATACTGGGCCACGAGACAGGGCACCACGTCTACTGTCCTGCTGACCTCACTGACCTGGGCCGCATGATCGGCCGCATACAGGCTGCCATGCCCGGATACGAGCAGCACGCGGCGCTTGTGGGGAACCTCTACGGCGACCTGCTCATCAATGACCGGCTATACAGGGAACATAAACTCAGGATGGATGAAATATATAAAAAAGTAAATAACCCGGAGAGTGGCAGGTTCTGGAACTTCTACATGCGCACATATGAGGTTCTCTGGGCACTCCCCGCAGGTACCCTGACCACTGCGGAAATTGAGACCGAGACCGGGGGTGACGCAATACTTGCTGCCCGCATAATCCGCAGCTTCGCGCGCCAGTGGCTCAGGGGCGCAGGGGAATTTGCCGCCGTGTGCTACAGGTATTTCCTTGAGGCAGCAGTGCCAGAGCAGAGCATGAGCATCTGGCTCGATGCAGCGGAGCCCGGAGACGGGCAGTCAATCCCGGCCGGGCTCTCTGCAATGGATGATGAGGGTGATGGCGCATCAGGCGGGCTTCCTGCTGAACTGAAGGGTGCCGGTGAAAAACCTGGAGAGTCGAAGAAGTCAGGTACTGGTGCGAACTACAGGGAACCCTTCCAGTACGGGCAGATTTTGCGGGCAATGGGGATCGACCTTTCTGACAGGGAGATCGCGGCGCGCTATTACAGGGAGCGCGCAATTCCATACCTTGT
>CAYTSF010000158.1:0-7351 GCA_964440335.1 uncultured Leptospirales bacterium | reverse complement strand
AGTTGTAATTCTTTACACCTGAAAAAGTGATTAAAAAGTTACTGAACCGGTGGCGGGACTGGATATTCAATAATCCGGATTCTGCATCATCCGGTTTTTTAAATGCAAAAACCATGTTGAATGATGCCTGTGCCGATCATTAATATTCAATCGCACCTTTTTTTATATTAATCCAACTCCGATTACTAAAATCGTTTTAGGGATATGTCAACTAAAATAAAAATATTTTTGTAACCTTGAAAATGTACATTTCCGCGAAATAGCCGGCATGAAAATGTCTCACGGATGGATTATTTTTCAATTATTAACACACTTAGTCAGTGCTGTTTTTATTTTAACCGGGGAAAGATTCTTGAAAACAATACGGTCACAGCCGTTAAATGCCGCAAACCTGCGCATTTCATGGCCGAAGTCAGGCAGAAATGTTTCGTGCTCCCTGAATCCCTTTTCAAAAACAGTATTGTGTACAGTAAGCACCCCGGCCTTCCTGTCTGCCAGGGGATCAATCCTTGCTTTAAAACTGCCGCCCCATAAAACAGGCATGACGAAATATCCGTATTTTCTTTTTGCTGCAGGCAGGTAGCATTTAAGGGTATAGTCAAAACCGAAAATGTCTGCGGTTCTTTCGCGCTGTATAAGGAGATTGTCAAATGGTGAAAGGATAAATACTTTTTTCCTTTCACCCGAATTATGATATCATTCAGAGCAAACGGTATTGGCAACACTTTTATCATAGATGCGGGTAACAGTGCGGTTCCGGTTTTTTATTGCAGTGTCATGGAAAAGAGCCTGCCTGTAGCACCTGGCGGTTGAATCGGCACATCGCAGCCGTTAAAATGTTTGGTACACTTATTCTTCTGATATATGCCGTATTATATTTACTGTGTCTGAATTTTACGGATGACAGCCTTAAACATGAGATGTATAATAATTGCGGTCTGCACCTGGACAATTGCATGGGAGGTAATTATATGTGTGATACAATGGTAGCCCTGGGAAATTCAACCGCGGATGGTTCTGTTATATTCGCAAAGAACAGCGACAGGCAGCCGAACGAGCCGCATATCATCATTCATGTTCCCCGGCGTAAGCATAATTTAAAGAAGGAGAAGGATCTGAAAGCTACATATATCAGCATCCCACAGATCGCAGAAACCAGCGAGGTGGTACTGCTTAAACCATCGTGGATGTGGGGCTGCGAGATGGGCTGGAACGAGCACGGCCTTAACATAGGCAACGAGGCAGTTTTTACCAGGGAGAAAAACGGTCCGGACGCACTTACCGGTATGGACATGGTGCGCATTGCTCTTGAAAGGTGTAAAACAGCGTTTGAAGCTGTTAATACAATAACGGCTCTTCTCGACCTGTACGGGCAGGGGGGCAACTGCGGCTATGAAAAACAGTTTTTCTACCACAATTCCTTCCTGATCGCCGATGCCCAAACAGCCTGGGTACTTGAGACTGCCGGAAAGTACTGGGCAGCGAAACAGGTGCGCGACATATACTGCATATCAAACTGTCTTTCCATTGGTAATGATTTCGAGAAGTGCCATCCTGATCTTGTGAAGCACGCGGTTGAAATGAAGCGGTGCAAAGATGAAAAGGACTTCAATTTCGCGGGATGCTACTCGAACCGCCTGTTCACGCATTTCAGCGGCTCTCTGTTAAGGCGCTCATCATCCGGGTCTGTGCTTGAAAAGGAAAAGGGGAATATCACTGTCGATACGATGAAAAAAGCTCTCAGGTCGCACGAAGGCTGCATGGATGGCAGGGTGTTCACAAAAGGTTCAGTGAGGAGCGTGTGCATGCACGCCGGCGGGCTCATAGGCGACCAGACCACGGGAAGTTATATTGCATCCATAAAGAAGAAGAATTCTTCGTACCTGGTGACTGGTGCGTCGGCGCCATGTATCTCGGTATTTAAACCCGTGCTTGTGAATGACAGGCCGCCGGTGTTCAGCGAAGGTGATGAGGAGAAAGCCGTGGATTACTGGATGAAGCGTGAAAAGCTGCACAGGTTTCTCATGGCATCGGGTGATACGGATGGTTATATGCTGCGGCGCGACAGGCTGGAAAAGGATATAGATTCAATTATCACAGGCAAGGCCGGAAAAACCCGCGGCAGGAATCCGGCCGGTGTGCAGTCAGCAGCCCTTGACATGGAGCAGAGGTTTGTTGAGGATGAGATCCGTAACCTTGAGTCAAGTGGTGTTGAAACCGCGTACAGGGGCGGAATATATTACAGGTATTACTGGAAAAAGCAGGATAAAAAACTGGCAGCCGGCAGGATCGCTGCACGGGAATGAATCCCGGCAGCTGCCTCGCAGTACGGGCTATTCCCTGGTCTGATCCGGCTTCAAGTTGCCGGCAGTATACCCTTCCTTTTCGATCATCAGGTCTATGTAGGGCGTTGCCTGGTATTCAAGTGGAGGGTACACGATCCTTGATGTTTTTTTGATGTCAGTTGTTTTGATATACTTTTTGCATTTATCGCAGACATCGGCCCTGTGTTCCTCTTCGCCCTCTATGTCAAAATAATGGAGGGTTTCATGGTCGCTGTTTTCACAGTAGGGACAGTAGATTCTCCTGGATGCCCATTTATGGCCGCAGAATCCGCAGATTAAAAAGCGCTTCCCGTTTTCTTCAAAAATGGAAAACTCCGGCGTCGATCCGCATACGGGGCAGTAGCCCTTTTCCCATGCTCCCGTGTCTTTTAAATAGGCTTCGGACAGGTTTTGCCCGAACACCTGAAGGGATGGTTTTAAGCTGTTGAATACTATGAAGGCAAGGACCTGTTTATCTATGCCGTATTCACCGCTGATGCTGTCAAAGGGAGTTTCGTCTTCTTTAATGAACGCAGAGAAGAGTTTTTCTGTATCAATTTTTTTATCAGATACGAGCTGATTAATCTGTTTAACAGCTTCGGATATTTCATTATCGTTTTCAGTTAGAATGGCGCATATCCCGCCGAAAAGTTCCCCTGCGGAACCGGAATCATAAGTGAACTCATGTATGGCCGCAAGTGGAAATTTCTCCTCCAGCTTGATTGCCAGTTTATCAGCAGGTATTTTAAATTCAGCGGGTTTTATAGTGTTTTTTGAGTTTTCCTGCGCGATAAAAATTTTTTCATACATGTCGAGCATGGGGGCATACTCGGGTTTAAGTTTTTTTATATCTTCAACAGCCTGTTTTATATCGTCCGGTGTGAATGTCTGTGTCATGTTTCTTTCTCCATGGTTAAGGTTTTTATAATAACAGATTCGGTGATTAATGCGGCTGGTGTATTAATCACGAGGCGGAACCAGTGTGTCAATTTATAATAAGTAGTAAATAAAAAAAATATCCCCGCCAGCGGCAGGGATATTGGATTAACACTTTTTCAGGTCAGCGGCCTGCGTAAACAAGACTGCTGAGATTTGTATTAAGACTGATAAATCATCTGTTAATGCTTATCATATTCTGCATGAAGCCTGTCACCTGTGGCAGACATCACACTGGTTATTCAATTTGTACGACGTATGGCAGTAGATACACTGTTTCATCAGTGCTTCACCTTTTGTCATGGATTTTCTGCCGGAAACGGCTTTATCGCCATGGCAAAGGTCGCATCTTACCTTTGTTGTGTCGTCTGTTATTTTTGTATTAACAGCGGCTTTATGGCTGTAGTAGAAAATCTGGGAATCTTTCACCCGTGACGGCCACGGTTTGTCTTTATCAGCGTAAGAGTCAAACATGGTTTTCTTTCTCGGGTTTGCCTTACGATCATCGCTGAAGAGATCACCGTTGCCCCTGTGGCATTTTGTACATTCGCCGACAGATGGAAGTCCCTGGAAAACTCCGTATGCGTCATATTTGTGGCATGTTCCGCAATCTTTTATATCGTAACCTTCAACATGTGTTTTATGGCTGAAAGGTATTACTTTGGCATCATCCTTACGGGTTTCCATGTACGATGACAAAGCGGTAGCTATCAGTAAAATACACGCGAAAATTACAAAGAGTTTTACAAATGAAAATTTCATGAAAGTTCTCCTTTGATAACCGCAAGTATATGAAATATGAATTACGGTTATATTTTTACCGGCTTCATCAGCCTTTCAGCTGGTGAAGCCGGCTGTAATTCAGATACCTTCGGATTATGAATTACGCGAGTGAAGCATTCTTTTTAAGTTCATCCAGTTGTGCAAAATGCGGATACATTTTACGAGGATGTGTTATGAGGTATATTACCCTTACACTGTCAACATCGAGCAGAGTTGCTTCCGGGAATTCCTCCTGTACTTTCATGAGCCTTTCCCTGGCCATGGCGATCATTTTGTCCCTTTCACCAAAATTCATTGTTCCGGTAGGACATGTTTTGACGCACATGGGAACCTGGCCGGCTTCAACCCTTTCAAGGCACATGTCGCATTTGTTTATTACGCCGGTTTCTTCATTTCTGCGTGGAACATTATACGGGCAATATTCCTTCATCATGAGGAAACCATCTTTTGAAATCTTTTTTGTCTTATCTGTGAAGATTACCGCGCCGGTGGCCGGATCAACAACAACCGCACCCTTAACATGACCGTCAGCAGCGAGTTTGCACGGCGGTTCTGTACAGTGACGGCATGAATCAGGGAAAAAGTTCCAGAATACACGGTCATTAATCTTGAACTCGGTAAACTTGACTACCTTGTAGTTCAGGTGGTTAAGATCGGGCGGATTCTGGTGGCTGCCCCAGTCAAGCTGCTTTGTGAAGTTCGGCTTGAAGCCCTGCCATTCCTTGCACGCAACCTGGCATCCCCTGCAGGCGGTACAGCGCGATGTGTCTATAAAAAATGTCTTACTCATGGTGTCCTCCTGCTTTTATCTCTGTATAGGAAAGTTCTTTCAGCGCGTTTTTATCCGCTTTCCTGATGTTTACGCAGCATGCTTTGTATTCAGGAATAGATGTATTGGGATCGCCCGTATACAATGTGAGCCTGTTCGTAGCGTCGCCTACACCCGGCTTTGTCCATCCGAACGCGAAGGGCATACCCACGAGGTGAACTGTCCTGCCCTGAACCTTAAATGGTACAATACGTACTGTTACCATTGCTACAGCCTCAACTTCGCCGCGGATGCTTTCAAGAATTACAGGGTCACCGTTCTGTATCCCTTTCTCTTTTGCAAGTTCATGGCTCATCTCAACATAGAGCTGCGGTTCAGCTTCAAGAAGCGATCCTACCATCCTTGTTTCAGAACCTCCGCACCAGTGTTCTGTCATACTGTATGTTGTGAGTACGATCGGGTACCTGGAATCGCCTGCCGGTGCTATCTTGTCAAATGGCGAAATTTTTGCACAGGGGTTCCTGAGCTGGCCGGAAAGACCATGATTGGTTACAGGAGTTTCTGTGGGTTCATAGTGCTCAGGCATAGGCCCGTCAACAAGACCTGTTCCATAGAGCTGGCCGAGTCCGTCGGGAAGCATGATAAACGGATTCTTGCCGCCCTTCATGCCAAGCGGAGGCGCTCCTCCGTCTGCAACGTCGCCGATCCACTGGCCGTCTTCCCACTTGATAACAGGACGTGTGGGATCCCATGGCTGGCCGTTTTTATCGACAGATGCCCTGTTGTAGAGTATCCACCTGTTCATGGGCCATACCCATGCATAGTTGGGGAATATTCCGGTTTTCTTCTGGATTTCGGTCTGTTTGAGGCTTGTGCGCTTAAGCCTGTTCTCCTCTTCTGTAACGCTGCCTGCGGCAAGCCACATGAGGGATGCTGTTGAACCGTCATCTTTAAAATCAGGGAAGCCTGAAAGCTGTTTCCCTTTGTTGGGGCCACTTGTGAACCAGCCGTTAATTCTTGCTGCAATTTCATCGGCATCATAGTCGTCGAACCAGTTGAGGTTAACGATAGGCTCGGGGAATGTGCCTTTCTCTTTCTTGTAGAGCTTGATTACCCTGTTCATGATGTCGATCATGATCTGTCCCATGGCTCTTGAATCGCCCCTGGGATCTGTAGCCTGGTAGTGCCAGCCGATCATCCTCTGGCTGCTTGATATACTCCCTGACTTCTCAAGCCTGTGGCATGACGGGAAGAGGAAAACCTCTGTCTTGACAGTTTTAGGATCAATTCCCGGGCTGTGCCAGAAATCTGTTGTTTCATTATGGTGGATCTCCGCTGAATACATGAATTCAAGGCTGCAGAGCGCTTTCCTTACTTCTGTACTGTTGGGGATACTGTTACAGGGATTGTGCGCCCATATTGATCCGCCTATCATCTCCCCTTTTTTCATTTTTTCATAGCAGTAGAGGAATGAATAGTCACCGTTACGCTCACTCGTGGGCATATCGCCTTTGCCGAGCCATGCGTAGCCGAAATCGTTCTCTTTGGTTGCGTTTTTACCGAAATACGCCTTAAGGAAGCTTGCCATGTACTTGGGCCTGTTTCCCCACCAGTTGATACTTTCGGGTACCTTTGTTGTTGGCGTAGCGGCCTTGTTGTAATCCGCAAGAGTCTGCCAGTTTGCCCTTGGAAGAGGCAGGTAGCCGGGAAGAATGTTGTAAAGCACTGCGTGGTCTGTTGTTCCCTGTACGTTCGGTTCGCCCCTGAGAGCGTTTACTCCGCCGCCTGCTATACCTGCGTTGCCCAGCAGAAGCTGGATTATACCCGCTGTACGTATGTTCTGTACACCCACAGTGTGCTGTGTCCAGCCCAGTGCATAGAGTATTGTGCCTGCCTGGTTGCGTACGCCTGTTGCTGCGTATGCCTCATAAACTTTGCGGAGATTTTCCTGGGATACACCTGTAATCGAGGATACCTTGTCAAAAGTGTACCTTGAATAGTGTTTTTTAAGGAGCTGCATTACGCATCTGGGGTTCTGCAGTGTGGGGTCTTTTTTAATTACGCCGTTCTCATCCTTTTCAAACTGCCAGCTTGTTTTGTCATAGATTTTTTTCTCTGTATTGAAGCCTGAGAAAACGCCGTTGTTGAATGAAAACTTGTCATTAACAATGTAGGATGCGTTTGTATAATCGTTTACGTATTCCTTGAACCATTTATTGTTCTGAAGTACATAGTTGATCATACCGCCCATGAAAGCAATGTCCGTACCTGAACGGATGGGCACATGGAAATCGGACCTTGCGGATGTCCTTGAAAATTTGGGGTCAACATGTATAATCTTCGCACCCCTTTCTGTTTTTGCCTTGAGCACCCATTTGAAGCTTATGGGGTGGTGTTCTGCTGCGTTACTTCCTATTATGAGACAGCAATCGGTATTCTTGATATCGATCCAGCTCTGTGTCATTGCTCCGCGTCCGAATGATTCCGCCAAACTGGCGACAGATGGACTGTGTCAAATCCGGGCCTGGTGGTCAATGTA
>CAYTSF010000157.1:0-7351 GCA_964440335.1 uncultured Leptospirales bacterium | reverse complement strand
TTATCCACAAACCCTATACACTGGAAAAACTTTCAGAGACAGTCAGCAGGATACTGGGCAGAAACGGCAGGGCATAACAGAAGACAATCAATGCGTTAAAATTCTTTGCAGCAACCGGCCCCCTGTCATCATGCCTGATCCCAGGATGTGATGACAGGGGATAACACTACTTCTCCAGCACAAACTTGTTTATGAGAAATTCAGTCTGCATGGGATTAAGGTCGAACTTGCGGCTTGCCTCGTTCACAAGCGAGTTCATGTTTGCGTCAGGGTTCTCCTTCAGCTCCTCTGACATGAACTTTACTGCTTTCTTTAATGATTCGTCCATCTCTCCCCCTTCCCTACAGCGCCCTCATGTGCTCGGGCTTCAGGATGCTCTCATCCTTTGTAGAGATCACTTTTTCTATGAGTTTAAGTACTGCGCTCTGCTCCTCTGGAAGGTTGGCCCTGATCGGCAGATAGTTTGAAGCATGGTTGGATGTGAAGTAGCACTTGCGCTTCACGCTCATATTCTTGATAATAACTTTAAGCTCTCCCAGCAGCCCGAACTTGTCGGGCAACACAAACTTCCCGGCCTTATACTCCTGGTACAACCGCGTGTTAGGGAGTAACATCACGGTGAGCGCAGAGGCGTAGTCAGGCGACATCTCGCCCAGCAGCTTGCCCGTATCGCGCGCGTGGTCAGCCGAAAGCTCTGTGCCGCCAATACCAAGCAGCACTGTCTGCGAGAGTTTGATCCCCGATTCAATAACCTTTGCAGCGGCCTCTTTCATGTGTTTTGGAAACGCGCCCTTCTTGATGCGGCGCAGCACCTCTTCGTTGCCGCTCTCAATGCCCTGGTATATAACGCCCAGGCCCGCTTCCCTGATGGCCTTAAGCTCTTCGGGTGTTTTGCGCATGATGGCCTTGGCGTTACCGTACATGTTTATGTTTTCGATGTGCGGGTTCTTCTGCTTTATATAATTCATGATGCGCAGAATGTCCTCTGTGGGAAGGATCAGCACGTCGCCGTCTGCCAGGAATGCCCTTTTGAACCTGTGCCTGTAACTGGACGCCTCGTCGATGTCCTTCCTAACAGTCTCCCAGTCCTTGATCCTGAACCTCTCATCAAGGTCTTTGTATGTGCCGCAGAATGTGCACATGTTATGCGAACACCCGACAGTTACCTGAATAATCATGCTGTACGCCTCGGATGGCGGACGTATTACATGTCCTACGTAATCCATTTATGCTACCTCTTAAATTTTTTCGTTAAACACATGCCGGCCAAAAGAATGATCTGGC
Organism: uncultured Leptospirales bacterium; assembly: GCA_964440335.1. Classification (GTDB taxonomy): domain Bacteria; phylum Spirochaetota; class UBA4802; order UBA4802; family UBA5550; genus JAAYBQ01. The sequence continues at coordinate 6,067 of CAYTSF010000157.1, read as the reverse complement.
TATTATTATTGCAAACCTGTAATAAAACACTCAAACCGGCAATGGTTTTCTTAACAACCAATGAGAAATCTTTCTTTATTTTGTGTTACACCATGAAAAAAAAAGAAATTGGGTACTGCTGACATTCTGATAAAACTGACTATTTTTCAGCTAAATCAGTCTGTCCACAGAGATGTTAAAAATTTCAGCAAACTGCTTTGCGGTCTTCTTGCTCACAGGCCTGATGTTCCTTTCTATCTCTGAAATATTCTGCTTTGAAAAATTTCCCAATTTTTCACCAAGTTCCTTCTGGGTCATTTTGTGCATCTTCCGGTAAAATGCTATTATTTCACCGGGTGTGATTTTTTTTTGAATATCTTTGTACCAGTCCGTATCCTTCGCATTAATGTACTCATCATCTGTTACTGTAACTCTTTTGCCATAAACTTCTTTCAGCATAACTATAATCTTTTCAGGAATATCACCGGTCATGTCTATTTTAGTATGGGGCGTTTTCACGTGAACCTGCATAATACACCTCTATTATAATAGAATTTTTTTCATTTCTCCAGCATGCACCCCATTTATGAGACAGATGGCAGTGATACTCATTTTCTCCAAGTCTTGAAAAATTCTGCCATTCTGTCCTGATTGGGCCAAGCATCTCAAGGTCATTAATCAGATAGAAAAATTTCTTTTGAATAGCTACCGGCATCTTTTCAATATTTTTCTTTACCAGTTTATTTAACTTCACCTTGTGCATAAGGTTATGTAGCCAAAAAAAGGCTACCATGTCAAATCTTTTTTTATTCACACTTCGGCTTGCTGTTGACATACAGGGAGTTTCCTATGTTATTAATTAGAAATTTACAAGCGGACCTGTTAAAGTGTATAAGATATCAGCGCTAAAGAATTTCTACTAACAGCGGGAAATTTCTGTCCAGTGAACTGGGTATAGTTCAAGATGCAGTAAATGTTTTAATACTGGAAGTTTGCTTTAATAAAAAACCCGACATTGTTAGTCGGGTTAAATTAATTTTTAGTTTATATAAACATTCTTACTCAATGAGCAGCAGCCCGGCAATAGATAAATTGTCAGCACCATATTTTGTTTTACCATCAGACTTTCTGTATACCTTCAATTTTACTGATGCGGTTGTACACCAGGTCATGGAGCTCGTCCAGCGACCGTACCACGAACTCAGCGTTTATGTTGGTCTCTCCCGTGGTCATGACCATGTACCAGAGCTCTTTCATGGCCCTGAGCCGTTCAAGTATGCTGTCGATCTTCTTCATGTCAACATTGATGTACAGGTCGCCTGCAATTTCGAAGCCGATCCTGAAGGGGTTGGCAACCGCAACTATCTGCATGTAGTCTTCATCAATTAACCGCTTGATGCGGCCGCGCAGAGTTGCCTCTGACATTTCCAGAAGGTCATTTATGGTAAAAAACTTTTTTCTAAACGACCGGCAGAAATAAAAGGCTAAACGATTCCCAGTGATTTCTTTACACTATTCATCACTTCTTCAATTATCTCTTCATATTTTTTTCCTGAAGGGATAACGGGCGGAAGGACCGTAAGCTTAATCCGGCACGGGCGGGGGAAAAAATTCCCTGTTTTTAACGCTCTGTATGATCCGTCAATCGATACAGGCATCACGGGCACATTAAGCTCTTTTGATAAAATTGCAAAACTTTTTTTGAACTGTGACATCCTGCCGTCTCTGCTCCTGTGCCCTTCAGGAAAAACTGCAATATTACTGCCGGATAATATTACCGAGGCCATAGACTTTATCGCTTTTTGCAAATCCCCGTTTATATCGATGATCATGACATTAAACCTTTTCAATAACAGGCGGAGCAGCGGATTGTTATAAATCCTCTTTTTATTTGCAACAAACACGCACCTTTCCAGGACACTGACAGGCAGCGCAACTGCCAATAGAAAAAAATCAATATAACTCTGATGGTTAGGAGTAATTATGAAAGGACCGCAAATTTCAGAAGGCGCCTCCACTTTTAAAAAAAAGTATATCTTCACCGGTATATAAAAAATCATCTTTATCAGCCTGTAGATTAATCCGTTACTGTAAACCTTAAACAGTGATGTGGAGCCGCTGTTAATTATTCCGTTCCAGTTGACCGGTGTAGGGCTGGCCGCTCTCTTTTTTTTACGCTCGCATATGAATGAAACCAGCTCTGAAACAACGGGATGCGAAGCGAAATCCTCCGGGGAGACGGATACATTAAAAGCGCTTTCTATGTAAGCAGCCAGTTCCACACGGTCAAGAGAATCCAGTCCCAGGTCCAGTTCCAAATGATCGTCGGGGCCAACCGTAACCTTTTTCAGCTCAGAAAGAAAATCCTTTAGAAGCATGTACTCTTCACCGGAAGGTTCATCCGCACTGTTCTTTGCTTTTTTTTCCCATATTATATCTTTCAGCATGAAACGGCGCAGCTTTCCAAGTTTTGTCCGTGGCAGTTCATGTTGTATAACGGAAAATGAGAGAACTCTGCGACTGTCGGGTGCTGTCCGGTTGTATCGGTCAAGCACCATATATTTTAGGGATTCCGTTATGTTCACAATTTTTTCACGGCGCATCTCCTGAAAATCAGGGTATATCAGGGCCACCAGGCGTCCCTGATTCTGTATAATCCCCACCTCCTTTACAAGGGGTGAAATATCTGATATTGCCTTTTCAATTACGCCGGGGTCAATGTTCTTACCATTGGGGAGTACTATCATATCATCCTTTCTTCCGGTGAGATAAAGATACCCGTCCCGGTCAAAATACCCGCAGTCGCCGGTGTAAAACCATCTCCCCCTTACAACCTTTTCAGTTGCAGCAGGATTGTTATAGTAACCTTTCATTACATTTCTGCCCCGGACCGCCACTTCACCGTCTGATATTTTTACCTCTACGCCCGGCATCGGCAGACCGACAGACCCGGTTTTGATCCTGCCGAAGGGATTAAATGCCACCAGGGGCGAAGTTTCTGTAAGACCATATCCCTCCACAAGCCTGAATCCAATGGCCTTCAGGTCCTTTGCAATCGCAGGGTTCATCCTGGCGCCTCCTGTCAGATAAGTGTGGACACGGCCTCCGAAGGCATTATGGACTTTGCTGAAAAGGAACCTTCCAATACGCATTGAGTGCATCATAGATGACAATGAAAACAGGATCATCCCGGCTGTTGAAGATTTTATCTTCTTCATGATGCCCCCGTGAAGCATTTCGTAGAGACGCGGCACGCCGAGGAACATGGTTACACCGCTGGTTTTCATCGCTGAAGCAATCTCCCCGGCAGTGAGGTTTTTTACCATTACCACGGTGGCACCAAGGTATAATGGGGCGATCACCGTTCCCTGCAGCGGGAATATATGAAAAAAAGGGAGGAGGCTGATTATGCTGTCATCAGAGGTAAGCATTCGTGGAACAGCTATCGCTTCTATGCTCGCCAGAAGATTATCATAGCTGAGCATAACACCTTTTTTGTTTCCGGTTGTGCCCGAAGTATAGATAATTACCGCTGTAGAGTCCATGTCGATTTCGGGGAATCCTTCCCGGGCAAAACTGCCGGCGGTCTGATCATCAATTGTTAAAACAGATGGATTATATGCCGGCACGATTCTTACCGCCTCTGCAACGAAACCGGCATTAGCATGGGTGCAGACTATGACAGCAGGAAGGCAATTGCCAAGAACAAAAACAAACTCGTCCCTGGACATAGAAGAATCAAGGGGCACTGCTACTGCTTTGTGGACCCAGGCTGAATAAAAGGCATAGATCCATTCAGGAGAATTATCGGCAAAGACAGCTACCCGGTCTCCTTCAGAAACGGAATATCTGCTGCTGAAACTAAAAATTCCATTGACCAGGTCACTGTAGCTGATATTCCGCCCGTCATAGACCAGGGCTGTTTTTTCATTTTTTGAAGGAAACAAATAATACTCCTTATATTAACATATAACATTCATAAAATGGATAAACACACGATTATGTTCACCGCCCGCCTGAGGCGGCAAGAAACAACAATTTAGCAGAGAACCAGTTTCTGACAGATATGATGTTAACCTATAATATAAAGAATTTGTAATAAAAGTTTCCCGGAATATTTCAAAAAATTTTTTTTAATGAAATAATCGTTTCTATCCCGCCGGTTCCTTCATTCGCGAGGGGATTAAAACATTTTGTTCAATAAATATTGAAGTAATTTAATTTATTGGACTTTGTCATATTGAAAAATTTTATTACATTAGCTGAATCAGGCATTTGTGTTAGCCCGGATATTGCATGGAGGATAATTTATGAACATGAAACAGGCTGTTTTAACATATCTGGTTTCCACAGCGGTATACCTTGCGCTGGACGTGCTGTGGCTCGGATTATTAGCAAAGGATTTCTTCAACAGAAACCTGGGGCACCTCATGGGCAGCGTGAACATTAAAGCAGCCGCTCTTGTGTACATACTCTATACGGTTGGCGTTATGATTTTTGTCATTATGCCTGCTTTCGAAAAAAATTCCCTGCTTCAGGCTGTATATAAAGGAGCGCTTTTCGGATTTTTTGTTTATATGACATACGATTTTACTAACTACGCGGTGATAAAAGGGTGGCCTGAAATTGTTGTGGCGGTTGATATCGCATGGGGAGTATTTGTCACGGCTGTAGTCGCAGCAGCGGGTTACCTCTTCAGCAGCTGGTTATTCAGGTAAGAATAGATTTATTAAATCAGTTCGTTCATTCATTGCCGGTTCATGATACACCATGAAACTTCCTGTCACACTGTCCCAAAATCGTAGTCGCGCTTTATGTACTTCATGATAATGGCTGTCTCGACTTTCTGAATACCGTCAATTTTACTGATGCGGTTGTACACCAGGTCATGGAGCTCGTCCAGCGACCTGACCACGAACTCGGCGTTTATGTTGGTCTGGCCCGTGGTCATTACTATGTACCAGAGCTCCTTCATGGCCCTGAGCCGTTCAAGTATGCTGTCGATCTTCTTCATGTCAACATTGATGTACAGGTCGCCTGCGATCTCATACCCGATCCTGAAGGGGTTGGCAACCGCAACTATCTGCATGTAACCCTCATCAATGAGCCGCTTGATACGGCCGCGCACCGTTGCCTCTGACATGTCCAGCGCCTTTGCGATGTCCGTGTTGCTTGCGCGGCCGTCTTTCTGCAGCATGGAAATAATCCGCGTGTCGGTGGAATCGAGCCCGCGCCTCTTCGCATCCTTTTCATGCACTTCGGTCGCAGCAGCAGTGTCCTGCGCTCTCCTACTCATAGACATGGTTCTGCGCAGGGAATGTTCCGTCCTTCACTTCGCTGTCATAGCTTTCAATTGCGCCCTTCACAGATTCGTAAAGGTTAACGTACTTCTTCGCGAATTTCGGCAGGAAGGATTCGTCTATGCCCAGCAGGTCGTTTATGACCAGCACCTGGCCGTCGCAGTAACGTCCCGCGCCTATACCTATTGTGGGTATGGCAAGCTTTTCAGAAATCTCACGCGCCAGGGACTCGGGAACCTTTTCCAGTACAAGGGAGCATGCACCTGCCTCCTGCAGAATAAGGGCGTCCTCGATAATACGTTTGCGTTTATCCTCCTCGCGGCCCTGGACAGAGTAACCGCCGAACTTGTGCACGGACTGCGGGGTGAGCCCCAGGTGCCCCATTACCGGAATCGACGCTGCAACGAATGCCTCAACAACCGCCTTAAACTCGCGCCCACCCTCGAGCTTGACCGCATTGGCTCCTGTCTTTTTCATCATGGCACCTGCGTTGCGCAGCGAGTCCTCAACCGAGATGTGGTAGCTCATGAATGGCATGTCTATCACAAGGAACTTCGATGGCGCGCCGCGTCGCACGATCTCAGTGTGGTAAATCATCTGCTCAACAGTCACCGGGATTGTGTTCTCGTATCCTGCAAAGGTGTTGCCCACAGAATCCCCCACAAGAATTACATCCATCGGCGTCTGCTCGATTATCTTCGCGAATGCATGGTCATAACATGTGACCATGGAAATCTTCTGCTTCTTCTCTTTATATGCCTTGAAATCATTTACAGTAAATCCCTTTG
>CAYTSF010000156.1:2663-7400 GCA_964440335.1 uncultured Leptospirales bacterium | reverse complement strand
CCACATCACGAATCCTTGAATCAGCAGCCATCATATTCTCGTACGAGAGTGACAGCGCCTTTATGGTATTCTCAAGACGGTTATAATACGCTCCCAGGTCCGCCCTTTGCCGGTTCAGCCTCTCAAGGGCCGAATCGACGTAACCTATCATTGAGTTTGCCTGCCCGACTGTAGTTATCGAACGTTTAACCCCGTCTTCCATAAGACTCAGAGCCCTGGAACTCATAGTACCGATATAGACCCTGATCCTCTGATTCATGTTTGCTCCAACCTGAAAATACATGCTCGCGGTCTTGCTGTTTCTTGCGAAAGCACCCGTGAGCATCTTTAACCTGTTGAATTCGGCAGAGTCAGATATGCGGTCGATCTCGTCAATCAGCTGTGAAACCTCGACCTGGATCTGCATCCTGTCGTTGTTGGAATAAATTCCGTTTGCCGATTGTACCGCCAGCGACCTTATGCGCTGCATGATGTCATTAATCTGCTGGAACGACCCTTCCGCGACCTGAATAAAAGAGAGCCCGTTCTGGGCGTTCTTTTCCGCCTGGATGAGGCCGTTGATCTGCGTCCTCATCTTTTCGGATACGGCAAGTCCTGAAGCGTCATCGCCAGCCCTGTTAATATTCTCACCGGATGCAAGCTTCTCGATCGACTTGTCCATCCTCGCAGCTACACTCTGCATCTGCCTGTTCGCAAATATGGCGCTCATGTTATGATTGATTCTCATATTAAACCCTCCCTTGATTTTTCTGAACCGCATATTCTTTATATTTACAGTTCAGGTTTTTCTGTCCGCTGCATCATGCGACGTCCAGGGGCACGAGGCCCGAAGGTGTTCTCCTTTTGACGTTGCAGGACTGCCCATAATCCTGACAACCACGGCAGCCGGAAATTTCCGGCAGCCAGTGATGCCCTCCCGACATCACAGGCTGCCGGAAGACCGGCAGGCTGTCAGGTATGAAAAAGCTCCGCATACGCCCTGTGAAGGGTTATGGAACCAGTATAATTTCAAAGAACCTGTAATACTCCATTGTACTTCTTCACTGTATACTGTGCTGTTAAAGTGAACCGAGCAGTCTGAGTACTGACTGGTTCGATACATTGGCCTGGGCCAGCATCGATGTGCCGCTCTGGACAAGTACCTGGTCTTTCGTGAAATTGACCATTTCTTCAGCCATATCAGCATCTCGTATCCTCGATTCTGCTGCCTGGATATTCTCGTAGGCCGTCATCAGACCACGGGCGGCGTAATCAAGCCTGTTATAATATGCACCAAGGTCAGCTCTCTGTTTTGAAAGCTTCTGCAGCGCCTCATCACACAGCTTGATGGTAGTATTTGCCCCCTCGGGTGTTTCGAGAGATATCGATACCTTCTGGCCTGCATCCTCAAATCCAAATGCCCTGGCAGTCATAGTATTGATATACACTCTCTCCCTCTGGTTCTGATTGGCGCCCATGTGAAACCACATACTCATTTGCGGTTTAATCTTGGAGAATTCACCTGTGAGAACTTTAAACCTGTTAAACTCGGCCTGGGACGCAACCCTGTCAACCTCATCCACCAGTGCGGATACCTCAACCTGTATGAGCTGCCTGTCTTCAGGGGAATAAATCCCGTTGGCAGCCTGTACAGAGAGTACCCTTATTCTCTGGATAATGGAAGACGTCTGGTTCAAATATCCTTCAGCTGTCTGGACAAAGGACATTCCATCCTCAGTGTTCCTTTCAGCCTGACGAAGTCCCATTATCTGGGTCCTCATCTTTTCGGATACCGCGAGCCCGGATGCATCATCTCCGGCCTTGTTGATCCTTTCACCTGAAGAGAGTTTCTCCATGCTCCTGGTAACTCCCCACTGTGAAAACTTCAATGTTCTGTTCGCGTTGATCGCGCTCATGTTGTGATTAATAATCATTTTTACACTCCTTTGTTTCTTTTTTACTGGCTTCCTTGCCAAACTGGCCCCAAGGCAGCGGGGTAACAGTTTTAATACCAGTTAAAGGCTGTCTGTTTACAACAACCGGGATTTAATCAGTCTTTTTACAGGTTTAATCTGTAAACTCCTGATAAGATTACGAGCAGGCAATCACAGCACCATTATACAGTTTTTCAAAGAACAATGAGTATAGGGACACCAATCCCTGTTCGTATTCTCGCTACCTTTGGTACACAAATTGAACCTGAAAAAAAGCGTTTATAGGCATTTATACTAAAATATAGATTTATTTTATCGTTTTTTCATATGTTTGATCTATCTTTTGATTTTTTTGAATTTTTTTGCAGATTCCATCAGCCCCGATGAGGCTGTCCATAACATCATCCCCGCGAATGCTCCGACGAAGCTCAGCACAAGTGCGGGATTCTATTCTGACACCATGTGTGCGGTATGGAAAAATCCTGGGGGCACCTCTTGAACCGGTATTTTATTCCGGGGATTTTTTTCACTGCGTAAAATAAATCACATGTTTATAATTCTGCCATATATTATCTTAATAATATGGAAAAGCCTGCAAACTTCAAATGGTATAAACATTATCCCGAGATAATCCCTCTCGAGATCAATGCTGAAAAATACAGTTCACTCGCAGAACTCTTCTCCAGGTGCGTGGAAAGGTACTCCTCCCTTACGGCCTTTGAAAGCTTCGGCAAAAAAATTTCTTATTCACAGATGAACCATCTCACAAGGGACTTTGCAGCTTTCCTTCACAGCAGGGGGCTCAGGAAAGGAGACCGCATAGCACTCATTCTGCCGAATATTCTACAATACCCGGTAGCCATGTTCGGTGCGCTGCGTGCCGGCCTTGTAATTGTTAATGTAAATCCGCTCTTTACTTCCCGCGAAATGGAGGAGAAACTAACTGATTCAGGCGCAAAGGCAGTAGTAACAGTTGCCAACAGCGCGGCAAATCTTGGGAGGATTATACTCAACACCGACATCAAAACAACAGTAATTACCGGCGCAGGGGACATGGCAGGACTAACCGGCCGGTTTATAAACTTCTACCTCAGATGGATTAAACGCGACAATAAAAGACACGGGATCAGGGGCGCCATAAAATTCAGGAAAGCGCTCAAAACCGGTTCCAGGCTGGGCTTCCTGCCAGTAGAGATCGACAGGAACGATATCGCCTTTCTGCAGTATACCGGCGGAACAACAGGCACCCCGAAAGGCGCGGTATTAAAACACCGCAATATCCTTGCCAATGTCGAACAGATCTCCGCATGGATGCTGCCCGGCATACGCGAAGCGGAAGAGGTGGTCATGACGCCGCTCCCGCTTTACCATATATTCGCACTGACAGTAAACCTCTTTGCATTCTTCAACAGGGGGGCAAAGAATATACTTATTGCTGATCCGCGCAATACAGCTTCGCTTGTGAGGGAGATGAAGAGGCATAAACTCACATCCATGACAGGTGTCAACACCCTCTTCAATTCCATGCTCAACCAGCAGGGTTTTGGCGATGTACGCTTTGTGCGGCTCAAGATTGTTGTAGCAGGAGGAATGGCCGTTCATAAAAGCGTTTCTGACGGGTGGCTGAAAGCGACAGGTGTACCTCTCTGCGAGGGATACGGGCTAACAGAGGCCTCGCCCGTACTTACGTGCAACCCCATAGACGGCACAGACCGCCCGGGCACAATCGGCCTGCCATTGCCCGCAACTGAAATTATCATCGCTGACGATAACGGCAACGGGCTGCCGGATTATACACATGGCGAAATACTGGCCAGAGGCCCGCAGGTCATGGACTGCTACTGGAACAACGAAGAGGAGACAAAGAATACTTTCATTAACGGCTGGCTCAGGACCGGCGACATCGGGTATATGGACAGGGACGGCTACATCACCATAGTTGACCGGAAGAAGGACATGATAAATGTCTCGGGATTCAATGTTTATCCCTCGGAGGTCGAAGAAGTCGCCATGCTTCACCCGGGGGTGCGGGAAGCCGGATGCACTGGCGGAACCGATCCTAACGGGAATGAATATGTTAAACTCTTTATTGTAAAAAAAGATCCGGCACTTACTGCCGATGAACTGATGGAAGACCTGCGCGATAACCTTACAGGATACAAAATGCCTTCCAGTATCGAGTTCCGGGAATCGCTGCCCAAGTCAGGCATAGGCAAAGTATTGCGCAGAGAGCTGAAGTAGAAAAATCCACCTGATGGAATTACAGCAGAGCAACATCCAAAAACGCAGGTCAGCCCGGTGTCATATTAAATTTACATATTGACAAATCTGTCAGTTCCCTGTATCCAGTAATCATTCTTATCCGGATACAGGCCTCATGAACTTTTATATCACACTGAAAATTTAAAACCAGTGCACCGGCGTCACCGCATTATTACCATTACATCACACAACCAGGGGGTTATACCATGTCAGACATAGTTCTTTTTGAACAGCGTGAAGGAATCGGGATTATTACCATCAACAAACCCAAGGCCAACCAGCTGAGCCATGAGGTATTTGAAGGTATGCGGAGCATTCTTGATCTTTGCGAGATGAACAGGGATATCCGTGCAATTGTTATCACGGGCTCGGGTGAAAAAATTTTCTGCGCCGGGGCTGACCTTTCGGGCGGATTTGGCGGATTCAGCCCTGCTGATTTTTTAAAACGCGGCCAGGATGTATGGAACAAGATTGAGGATTTCCCTAAACCTGTTGTTGCTGCGCTTAACGGGCATGCGCTTGGCGGAGGTTGCGAACTCGCCCTTGCATGCCACTTTCGCAT
>CAYTSF010000156.1:1175-2563 GCA_964440335.1 uncultured Leptospirales bacterium | reverse complement strand
AAGAGGCCGCCACTCGCCACGAAAGCCCTGCTCAAGATTTTCTCAATGAGCGCGAGCCTGTCGCCAGAGCAGCACCTGAAGGTCGAACGCGAGGAGCTTGCAAAACTTTTCGGCACAAAGGACATGATTGAGGGAATGACTGCCTTTGCGCAGAAGAGGGAACCGGTATTTAAGGGTGAGTAATTAAAATATCATTCCGCACCGGATGTGGCAGAGAGTCTGTTGAAGAGCCAGACCACACATCCGGTGGCAATACCAGCAACTACCCGGCCAGGCCATACCCCTGGTTCCAATGCTCCGGTTATCGCGCCACCCGCCATTGCCAGTATTACTGCAACAACAAACCAAATGGCAATAAGCCTGCCGTTGCCTTTTATTTTCATTGTCATATATAACTCCATATACAGCTTCTGATTAAAATTTATTCCGACCCGAAGAAGGGCAGAAGAGCAACACCTTCACCTTTCAGGGGATTTTTCAGCAGAAAAGATTTACCCACACCGGGAAATGCCTCCAGGATATAAGACGGATCAGGCCGCAACTCAAAATGCACATGATCACCCTGGCCTTCCGCGATATACCCCACTACATCATACCTTTTTACACTGTCGCCTATCTTTACGGCTGGAACAATATGGTTATAGTAGATAGTTCCGTACTGACCGCTGATCCCGAAACACCAGTCAAACATAGGCTCTGTTATAATTCCGGGCGCGCTTGCAAGCACAGGCGTACCGGGGCTTGCCCATATGTCAAAAGCCAGGTGCGCAGTGCCCTCAAGTCCTCCCGAAGGAATTCTGTACCCGTAGAAGAAGTAGTTACGTTCATATTTCCATCCTGCCGGAAAAAGAGGGTCAGTCTGTTTTTTCCAGTTGGCCGGGTCACGGAGTACAGAACTGTAATCCTCCATTTTTAACTGTCCCGGCCTTACCGGCGAAGTCAGGTAACCATCAGCAAGCCCGATCATGGCATCATGCCCGCCGGCACTGTAGGTAAACTCCGGCAGCATTATCACTTCAGCAGGCTCCATATGCGTCGCGGTTGTAAGGGCTTTCCCGCAGGGACTGGTCCCGGTTATACGAAGCTGAATGTCCCGATCGGCAGGCACATCAATTGATCCGTTGAGTGCGGGGCGAAATTCTCCTGTTGAAGAAATCTTCAGCCTGGTCAGCAATGGTTCGGCGCTATCCCTCTGCCCGTTCAGGTTTGCGTCATAATAAAAACTGATATTGCAGAACTTCAGTTTAGCTGATATGTTTTTGTATAATACGCATACTGCAAGAACAAAAAGAGTTATTAAAATAATACGGAATTTCATAAGCTCTCCTAATAGGATAGTTACTAAAAGTAGTATACCTACTTTTTTAAATTTATGCAAAAATAAATAG
>CAYTSF010000156.1:0-1075 GCA_964440335.1 uncultured Leptospirales bacterium | reverse complement strand
AAATAGCATGATGCAGATAGAAAAGATAATCCGGATAGCAGACCTGCCGCTCGAAAAAACTGGCGGACACAACTCCGTACCACGATATCCGGGGTGAACACGTTGAGAAACACCTGCCGGCATGTAACGGCTCAGAACTTCCGCGCAAAATAATGCATGAATCAAAAGCCATGATTTAAGGTTTACAGAAAATTAAAGACGCCATGGCCAGTTTCAGAAATTCACCTGAATCCATTTAGCTGCGGGGATGCGGGTTAAAGAAAGTCACAATGAAAAGTTAAAGTTGTACTGATTATTGTTTATGTCTGCCCGGTACACTTCCCGTGTTGAAAAATGTACCGGGCATGGTACTGTTACTGCTCAATTCTGGCAAAACCAAATGTTCCACCCGCATATACAAAACTACCGCTGACCGCAAGGGCCTCGACGCTGTGGTGCTCCAGATCGTGGTACCATGCAATTCTTTCGCCGCTTACAGCATCAAAAGCTCTAAAATACCAATATGTCCCTGCATAGACCCTGTTTCCGCTTATTGCGATGGTGCAAACCGGATAATCAGCACCGGGATTCCATACAGTGGCAGTGCCGCTCACTGCATCAATCGCTGCGATACCGACTCTGGCCTTTCCCCCAATATTTTTAAATTCTCCTCCCGCATACACCGTGCTTCCATTTGCTGCAATACAATAGACAAATTTGTCCGCACCGGGATTCCATGCAGTGGCAGTGCCGCTTACTGCATCAATCGCCGCTATATATTTTCTATTCTGCCCGCCGATGTTTGTAAAAAATCCCCCTGCGTACACAGTGCCCCCGTTAACGGCAATGGTAAAAACCTCAGCATCCGCACCGGGATTCCATGAGGTAGCATTGCCGCTTTCAATGTCAATCGCACCGATATATTTTCTGGTCTGTCCGCCTAAGTAGGTAAAACTTCCTCCCGCATATAATATATTCCCATCAATTAACAAAGTCTCAACTTCATTGCCTGTCGAGCATCTCCATGCGGTCGCACTGCCGCTGACTGCATCAATTGCCGCTATATAGTCTATAGCCGCCCCCCCAATATTTCTAA
>CAYTSF010000155.1:4763-7420 GCA_964440335.1 uncultured Leptospirales bacterium | reverse complement strand
AAGGGGCTACCGCCCCTTTGACCCTGTAAAAATTGAGTTATTAGAACTACCCTTATTTCTTGTAAAAAATTCTCTATTACACCCGCCGCCTTCGGCGGCGGGTGTATATAAGTCATAATTTTACTCTGAAAAGTATATTTAGAAATTATTACTGAAATGAATTACGCCTGTGCAGTTCTGATCCGGTAAAAGAGGAATGTCAAATACAAAAATTGCACCGACGGGAAGCCTTGTCTGTCTCTGACGCAAAAAAAACCGCCCTTCAAAGGGCGGCCTCAATAATATGGAACTATCGCTTCCTCTCTATCTCTTGTTTGTTTTTGTCCAGATTTTATGCTCTTCAGCAGCCCTGACCAGTTCATCCTGGAAGTCAGGGTGTGCAATAGAGATCAGTTTTTCAGCCCTCATCCACAGGGGGCAGAGCTTGAGGTTGACAGCACCGTATTCAGTCGCTATAAACTGCACTGACTGGCGCGGGATTGTAACTGCTGTCCCCGGCTTGAAGTAGGGTAAAATCCTTGATGATACTTTGCCGTCTTTACCGGTATGGGTAGAGGGCATGCATATGAAACTCTTGCCGCCCTTTGACCAGAAGGCGCCATTAACGAAATCGAACATGCCGCCGTTTCCGGAAATCTGGTTGAACCCGTCGGACTCGGCGTTGACCTGGCCAAAGAGGTCGCATTCAATGGCCGAGTTGATGGATATAAAATCGTCAATGGACTTGATCGTATCAAAGTGGTTGCAGTAGCCCACGTTGTATGACGCGATTGCCGGGTTGTTGTCCATCCAGTCATAGAGTTTCCTGCTGCCAAGGGCGAAGGTGTAGGCTGTCTTCCAGCGGTCTACATCTTTCTTCGAGTTGTTCAGCCTGCCTGCAAGGTACATCTCCATGTAAGCGTCAACGAGCATCTCGGTGTGTCCGCCAAGGTTCTTCAGGTCGCTGTGTGCAATCATGTGGCCCAGTGTATTGGGCATGCCGCCTATGCCAAGCTGTATGCAGCATCCGTCGTAAATGTACTTGAATACATGTTCTGCTATCTTCTTCTCCACGTCCGAGGCTTCAACGTTCTGCAGTTCAAAGAGCGGTTCGTTGGCGCTCTCTACGATGTAATCGACGTTTGATATATGGATGCTTTCCCGTGCTCCACCCAGAGCCCTGGGCATGTTGGTGTTTACCTCTACAACAACCTTGTCCCACTTGCACCAGCTGTACATGCACGCGTTGTTCATGCCGAAGTTGAAGTATCCGTTTTCGTCCATGGGCGCTGTGCGGACAAAGTGCACATTGGGTGTCCTGATCCCGGTTTTTGTCGGGTCATAATCGTGAAGGGGGCCGACAAGGTGTTCGCATTCCCAGTCTGTCTCTACGAAGTTCAGGGGACAGTAACTCATCCTGTCCGGGAACAGGAACTTCATCATACGCGAAAGCGGTGAAAAATGAAAGTCACCGTAATAGAATGATTCGCCGGTCGGGTCCTTGGTCAGCACCTCCGGGAGAGGGGGTATTGTTACAGCGCCGAATATTCCAACGTTTTTCAGTTCTCCTGCCCTGCGTCCAAGAGCCGCGTCGCATGTAATCGGTTTACCATTAAAAAAAGCGTATGTTACCCAGTCACCGGATTTAACACATTTAACAGCTTCGTCTGCGGAGCGCAGTTTCTCCTTGTACTGCTGGTGTACATCCCTGTGTGAATTGTAATCCATTTTATACGCCATATCCTTCCTCCATTTTATTTATATATGTTAGACATGTTTCTTTTCTTTTTTTTTAACCGGGTCTGAGGGGCGGAGCCCCTTAAAAATCCCTCTTCAGGCTTTCTGAAGGTATCAAACGCCAGTTTGGAAACACATCTATTTTACTTTTTTACAAGGGCATTGATCAGCAGGTTCTCACCATATTGAAGCACCGGCTTGAGGAACGGGCTGATCCCCTCCTTCCCCCACTTGTTCTGCTCCACCTGAACAATCCCCCAGAATGAGCCCCAGACAAAATCTGTTGCATGGTAAACATCGGCCTCCCTGAACAGGCCCCTGGTAATTGAGGCTGAAACAATGGAGTTGCCTGCAACGAAACATCTCCTCCCCATCTCCTTTACCCTTATTAATGCGTCGCTGCTCATGTCGGCATTAAATCCAACCTGCAGGAATATGTTGAAGAGCCTGAACAGTTCAGGATCGGTCTCGAACATGTCGTAGTAGACATTGTATACGTCGTGTATTATCTGCTTTCCTGATTTGTATTTTCCCGCTTCTGCATTCGTGCTGATAGCCTCGAGTTTCTCTGCCATTGTGAGTATGACCGGTTCTATGAGGCCCACAAATAGTTCATCCTTGGTCTTAAAATACTGGTATATGGTGGGCTTGGTCAGTCCGGCCTTTGCCGCGATGTCGTCCATGGTGGCGCCGGTATAGCTCTTGATGAGCATAACGTTCCGGGCGGCCTGAAGGATATCATCTGTCCTGCGGTGCTTCTCTCGCTTAATTCTTTCATCTTTGGCGGATTTTTTCTGCATAGGCTTGTCCCGTATATTACCGGATAATTCTTTATGTATCTGATAAAGTCAACCAATAATTTAACTAATGGTTAAATTATTTTACTATGAGTTAAGTTTATGCCAGTCAGAAACCGGTTTTTCACAGTAGCTGTTGTTCCA
>CAYTSF010000155.1:0-4663 GCA_964440335.1 uncultured Leptospirales bacterium | reverse complement strand
CCCAGCAGCCTGACCTTTTTTCTTCCGGCCTCCGTGAACTGCAGCAGCCTGTATACCTCGCCGAGCATCACCTCGCCTGAGTTCGTGGGCTCGTCAATGGTCGAGCTGCGCGTTATTTGCTGGAAGTCATGGTACTTTATTTTCAGGGTAATGGTCTTTCCCCTGATTTTCTTCCTGCCCAGGCCCTCTTCGAGTTCCTCAGCGATGTCTGCAAGAATGGAGCGTATCATCTCCATGTCCAAGATGTCCTCGTCCAGGGTGATCTCGCGCCCCCATGACTTCCTTTCGCGCACAGGCTCCACGGGCCTGTCGTCAATGCCGCGCACAATATCGTAATAGAACCTGCCTGACTTGCCGAAGTGCCTTACAAGCAGTTCAAGGGGGGCGTTGCGCAGGTCGCGGCCGTTTTCGATTCCCAGGGAGAGCATATGCTTTTCGCTTACCTTCCCTATGCCGTAAAATTTGCCTATTGGCAGCCGGTCAAGGCAGCGGCCCGCCTCGCCGGGTTTTATGACAGCCATGCCGTCGGGCTTGTTGATTTCTGAAGCGGTCTTTGCCAGGAACTTGTTATATGACACACCGGCTGAAGCAGTGAGTCCGGTTTCGTCAAAGATCCTCTGCCTTATCTCCTTTGCAAGGAGTGTGGCTGACTTCATGTTCTTTTTGTTTTCGGTAACATCGAGGAAAGCCTCGTCAAGGGATAGCGGTTCAATGATGTCTGTGTATTCATGGAATATTGCCATTACCTGTTTCGATGCCTTCACGTATGCGTCGAACCTGGGAAAAACGAAAATTCCCTGGGGGCATAATCTCACTGCTGTCTTTGAAGGCATGGCGGAGCGCACCCCGAACCTCCTTGCTTCGTAGGAACAGGTTGACACCACGCCGCGCCTGTCAGGGTCGCCCCCCACAATTACCGGTTTGCCCCTGAGCGCCGGGTTGTCCCTCTGCTCGATCGCGGCGTAAAAGGCGTCCATGTCTATGTGGATTATCTTGCGGTGTTCCATGATGAAGATTCTGCCATGATGCCGTATTTATGTCAACAAATGTTTAGGTTGTATTAATATCCTGCATAGAGAGCTTTGCGCTTTCTTCTTGTTTTTTATGGATTGTTGTAGGTTTTGCCAGGTTTGAGTGTGCGGCAGGCGGCTTAAAGAAGCCATTTACCTGAATGGCGCGTGTATGGCAGCAGTATGGAATGGTTCCTTTATATTAAACGGAGGTATGACGGAGGGATGAGCCCTCTGTGTGCCCTGCTGATGCTGTGAATCCGGAATGATTCCGCCTGAAGTTTTTACTGACGCGGCCAGGTTCTGTTTCATGTATTGCGATATGTAGAGGTTGTAGCCGCTCATGGGGAGTTTGCGTGCTTTTTTGTTGTACACAGCCCTCTCATCGCCGGCAAGGCCCTGCCAGGATTTTACCGCATCGCTGAATGTGTGGCGCACAATTCTCTGCTGTCCGGTATGGGGATTTGAAGGATTGACATGAACTCGCGCATATTCATTGCCGTACCTGTTAAAGTATACCACGTTGCCCATGCGCCCGCTTACAGATACCAGGTATGAGCTGAGTCTGATCTTTGCCATATGTACACCTCTGCTATATTAACGATACAAAAGTGTAAAATGTAAAGTTTTTTTCTGCCGGAAACAGTATTTATTCCTTAACTTATTTCTCGTATAAAAATGCTCTATTACACCCGCCGCCTTCGGCGGCGGGTGTATATAATTCATAATTTTCTCTGAAAACAGTTTTTTCAGATGTGCCCGGCTCTTCAGGAATTAATAACTTCGTGTATCTTCCACGAAAGCTCTGACATGGAATAGGGCTTCTGAATAAATGAGTTCACACCCATTTCAAGCGCTTCTGCAACCCTCCAGTCCTGCCTGAACCCTGAGGATAGAAGTACCTTTACTCCAGGATCTATCTTTTTCATTTCAAAGTACACGTCCCTGCCCGACATCCTGGGCATGGCCATGTCAAGGAGGACCGCTGCAATCTCATTATGCCTCTCCCTGAAAATCTTCAGGCCGGATATGCCTCCATCTGTTGTGATAACAGTGTATCCGCAGGATTCGAGGATGTTAGCCGCGATCCTTCTTACCACCTCTTCGTCATCGATCACAAGTACCAGCCCATGGCCCCTGCATACAGATTCGGTCATCGATACATCCGCAGCGCACGCATCGGCCAGCAGCGGCAGGTACACGTTGAAGGTCGAGCCTGACCCGTGTTCCGAGTATACGTCTATGAAGCCGCCATGCTGGCGGACTATGTTGTAGACCATGGAGAGGCCCAGGCCTGTTCCGTATTCCTTGTCTTTGGTTGAAAAGAAGGGGTCAAAAATCCTGTCCCTTATTTCCGGGTCTATGCCGACGCCCCTGTCGCCGTGGTTTATTACCCAGTAGGATATCTTCTGGGCTTCGGGGTGAATGGCGCAGAAGTGTTCATCGGCGTCGATTTTTTTAATTACGACAGTGAGCAGCCCGCCATGGGGCTCCCCGTGTGTGCGCATGATGGTCATGGCGTGGGAGGCGTTTATGCAAAGGTTCAGGATCACCTGCTCTATCTGCGTGGGGTCGCCTTTTACCATGGCCGTTTCTGCCGCGTATTCAGGCCTCAGGTCTATGGATTTGTCAAATGTGTTTGAGCAGATCTGCATTACGTTTTTAACCGCCTGGTTCAGGTCAACAGGAACAGACATGAGCTCATGCCTGCGCGAGAGGGTCAGGAGCTGCTGCACCATTTCGGCAGCCCTGCGCCCGGAACGTTCGATGATATCAATGCCGATTCCCAGGCTCTCCATGTCAGGGATGCCGTTCTCTATGTCGTACTTCAGCAGGGAGACGGTGCCGATTATTCCGCTCAGGACATTGTTGAAATCATGGGCAAGCCCCCCGGCCAGGTTCCCCAGAGTATCCATCTTCTGGGCCTGGCGCAGCTGCTCCTCCTTCGTGACGATATCGGTAACATCATCTATCCTGATGACGGCCCCCTCATGGCTGTGTGATTTAAGGGCGCTGGCTGATATGTTTATGTAGGTTTTGCGGCTGTTATCTGTTATAAGGTGCAGCTTCTGGTCTGCCACGCCTGTTTCCATGACAGTTTCAATGTCGGTCTTTACATCGCTGAGGTACGGGATGACGTCCCATATGCTGCGCGAAACGGCATCGGCCGCTTTTATGCCGGTATAAGTTTCCGCGTATGAATTCCACTGTGTGATGGTGCCGCTGCGGTCAATGGTTATGAGGATCGATGACAGGGAGTTGAATACATTGTTCAGGTAGTTCCGGGTATTTTCAAGTTCAGCCTCGGTCCTCTTGCGTACCTCTATGTCGTGGTCAAGGGCGATGTTCTTCCCGGTAAGCTCTTCGGATTTTTCACTCAACTCGATGGCCAGGCTTTCGGACGCCAGGAATGCGCTGGCTATCCTTCCGGAGAGGATATATGACTGGGAGAAGACAAGGATGAACAGCCCGAAGGGTGAACCCATGATAAAGAATGGTATTATGTTATTATAGCTTAACGAGTCTATGAGAGTGGATACAAAAAATGAAAAGAAGCCCAGGAGCATGATAAGCGATCCCTGCCTTTTGATTATTCTGGCCTTTATGAGGCAGAGCATGCTGTATGCCAGAGCGGCAAGGAGATAAACCTGAAAAACAGCAAAGCCCCATGCGTATATATATGCCGGAGTGGCAAGTGCAAAGACAGTTAAGGATATTGCCACGTACCATGAGGTTTTAACAAAGGTTTTATTTATCTCATCGGGAAAAAGGCTATTGATGAACATGAGGATGCTTGGCACCAGGAAATATACGCACAGGTTCACGATGAAGAATCGCACCGGCCATCCCATCCATCCCAGGAATATTCTGTAGAAAAACAGTTCGCCTGAAAACTGGTTGAAGAGCGCGATGCATAAACAGAAAAGGCCGAAATAAAGGGGCGACCTGTACCTTCTGAACAAAGCAAAAATCCCTATATGGTACAGGCCTATGATTATGATGCTTCCAAATAGGAACAGTTCAAAAAAGATGCTTCTCTCCCAATGAAGCATCAGCTCATGTTCATTGCCTATGGTGATGAATTCACCAATGCCCGCATGGTAGTGGTGGAAGTTCGACACCTGAACTGTCATGTATGCTTCGCTGCCCTTTACTGTGAAAGCAGAAACGCCGGGATTGTATTCAGGTATTTCGGTTTTACGATCTGTGCCCACGGCTCCGGCAGACCTGAGGAGTTCACTGTCAACGTACATCCTGAACGCCGTGGCTATAGCTGTATTCCGTATGGCAAGGGGCCCCGGGTCAGCGGGCATGAGTATTTTCAGGCGGTGTGTGGCATACCCCATGACCGGGAGTTTTGAGCCCTTAAGGCTTATGTCGTCCCAGTATTCAGGAAGGCTGATGTATGCGGCATGTACAGGCATGTTGTTGCCACCGAAATCGACGGGTTCAAGTAGCTGGTTCCAGTAGAGTTCCCATTCACCCTGGAGGCGGACAGGGCCGTCCTTTTCAAAATCCCAGTCCCGGAGATCGATTACACCTGCTGCGGCAGATGGCGCCTTTTTACCCGAGTAATGTTTCCCGCAGCCGGAAAAGCACAGCAGCGCGGGAATAATAATCAGCGCAATACCTCTGTAGAGTTTAGCCAATTT
>CAYTSF010000154.1:2800-7460 GCA_964440335.1 uncultured Leptospirales bacterium | reverse complement strand
CACTGCACATCTCATGAAAGAGGGCACTTATCTTTTTGTAGCGCGGGGAGTTGAAACTGTAGGTTCCCCTGTAAGTTGTAACAGTATCTTCATATGCCTGCGGCATCAGCTCCTTCAGCCTGGCAAGGTAATAGTCCCGCTGCCTGTCGCGCAGGGTCACACCAAAGGCCGGCAGGATATAGAGTGCGCCTGCATCCGCGGCCATGTTTATCAGTTCTCTCACGTTCTCTTCAGTGTCAGTTACAAATGGGAGCATTGGCATGAAGGTGACGCCCGAGTTGATGCCTGCCCTGCGCAGGTTACGCAGTGCTTCGAACCTTGCGGACGATGGCGGCGCTCCAGGTTCGATCATGTGCGAAACTGCATCGTCTGCTGCTGTGATTGTAAATGAAACAGTGGCGAATGTTTTTGATATTTCGCATAACAGGTCAGCATCGCGAAGTACCAGGTCGCTCTTGGTTATGATGTGTACGGGGAAGCGGTAGGAGTTTATGAACTCCAGTGCCCTGCGGGTCATAAGCATCTCTTTTTCAAGGGGCATGTACGGATCGTTCATGGAACCGGTACCTATGGTATCCTTCACTTTTATCTTTCCGAGTTCTTTACTCAGCAGCTCGATTGCATTGGACTTTACCTTTATGCGCGACAGGTCATCAATGCCGTAGCACCGGCTCCTTGTGTCGCAGTATATGCATCCATGCTGGCATCCCCTGTAGAGGTTCATGGAATAGCGTATATGGAACCAGCTGTCCTGTTCGCTGTACTTTGTGAGGATAGATTTTGCTGTTATGAACTCTGTGTTTTTCATCGGTTTTTTATCCGGGCGGGAATTGATAATCTATGGATATGAATTAAATCAGAACTGTCTATACTCCTGTTCCTCGTAATGATATAAAGCAGTTTCAGACTCTTCAACAGATCAGGGATGGGATCTCCTTTTATGTCAGCACACCGGTTGAAAAGCTATTAATTTAAGAGTGCCCTGTCAACCATTTATCACAGGAAAACATCCCGCATATCAGCACTTATAATCATACACATAAGACCGATCTGCCACAACAATAGCGCATTTCCGCGCTTAACTCATACCGGTTTAAAAAACCGTAAAAAATGTATTGACACCGCATGTTTCTATTTGCAGAAACACATACAGAAGAACCAGTGACCGCTAAAGATGTCAGGTTGTTCGCCTTAATAATTCCATATCTGAAAATTAAAAACCCAAGGGGTAAAACAATGGCAAAAATACCGTACAAGACATATCTCACTGAAGATGAGATGCCCACACAATGGTACAACATCCGGGCAGACATGAAGGAACAGCATGACCCACTGCTGAACCCCGGGACTCTTCAGCCGCTCAAGGCAGAGGACCTATACCCGGTTTTTGCCGAAGAACTCTGCAGGCAGGAGATGGATACAACTACCAGGTACATAGATATACCCGGCGAGGTACTTGACTACTATAAAACATTCCGCCCGTCGCCGCTCATCCGCGCGTACCATCTTGAAAAAGCGCTGGATACCCCCGCAAAAATCTATTTTAAATTCGAAGGGAATAATACCTCCGGCAGCCATAAACTCAACGCTGCCGCAGCAATGGCCTATTACGCAAAAGCGCAGGGGCTCACATCGCTGGCAACCGAAACAGGGGCCGGCCAGTGGGGCACAGCCCTCTCCATGGCATGCGCCTTTTTCGGCCTTAACCTCACAGTGTTCATGGTCAAGGTATCGTACCAGCAGAAACCCTTCAGGAAAGCCGTAATGGAAACCTACGGCGCGAAAATAATCCCCAGCCCTTCTGACACAACTGAAGTCGGCCGCGCCATACTTGCTAAGGACCCAAATACGGGCGGCAGCCTGGGCTGCGCCATATCCGAAGCCATTGAACTCTCAATGAAAGATGACAAATGCCGCTATGCCCTGGGCTCTGTTCTTAACCAGGTACTGCTGCACCAGTCAATCATCGGCCTTGAGAGCAAACTGGCAATGGAGAAGCTGGGCGAATACCCCGACGTGGTCATAGGTTGCGCAGGGGGCGGCTCGAACCTTGGCGGCCTCATGTCAGCGTTCATGCAGGATAAACTCACGGGCAAAGCCAACCCTCGGTTTATAGCCGTTGAACCCGCTTCATGCCCCTCATTAACACGGGGGAAATACGCCTATGACTTCTGCGATACCGGAAAGATGACCCCCCTTGCAAGGATGTACACACTGGGAAGCGACTTCATACCATCGCCGAACCACGCCGGGGGGCTCCGTTACCACGGGATGTCAACTATCCTTTCCAAACTTTTCCATGACGGCTACATGGAGGCAATCTCTGCCGAGCAGAACAAAGTGTTTGAAGCGGCAACCAGGTTCTGCAAGCTTGAGCAGATCCTTCCCGCACCTGAATCATCCCATGCCATCTATGGCGCGATCCAGGAAGCCCTCAGGTGTAAAGAGACAGGCGAAAAGAAGACCATTCTCTTCGGGCTCACAGGAACAGGCTACTTTGACATGAACGCCTATGTGCAGTATAACGAGGGGACAATGACAGACCATGTCCCCACAGACGCAGAATTGCAGGTTGGATTCTCTACACTGCCCAAAGTGGACAGATAAAAATTCTGCATTCCGGCAAAAAAGAGATTCCATCACCTCTCTTTTTTGCCGTGATGTTTTTATATTTGCCGCAGCTTATCATGAGATGATTGCAAAAAACCCGCCGAATATTATTGACAGCGCAATCCCCGGAATATACATTACCTTGTGATACCCCATATGGAGAATGCCTATGCTGCTTGAATGGACCATAGCCCTTTTGACACTTACTTTTCTTGAAATAGTACTGGGTATAGACAACATAATATTCATATCGATTATTACCAACAAACTCCCTGCCGCTAAAAAAAAGAAAGGCAGGGTCATGGGCCTTGCCCTGGCCCTTGTGTTCAGGATAATACTCCTGGCATCCCTTACATGGATGGTAAAAAACCTCACCACGGTGCTCTTCTCGGTATTCAGCAAGGGTTTCAGCATCAGGGAGATAATACTCCTTGCCGGCGGGCTTTTTCTCCTGGCCAAAAGCACCCACGAGATACACCTCAAAACCGAGGATATAGCATCTGAAAACCACAAGGAAGAAAAGCCGACAAAATTCATGAGCATCATCATTCAGATCGCCCTGCTGGACATAGTATTCTCCTTCGACTCGATCCTTACAGCCATAGGTCTCACCGACAGGCTCCCCATCATGATAACAGCTGTTATAATAGCCATGATCATCATGATGGTCTTTGCAGGGAAGGTTTCGGACTTCATACACAAAAACCCCACACTGGAGATACTGGCACTCTCATTTCTTATACTCATAGGTTTCATGCTGGTACTTGAAGGTTTCCACTACGCGATACCCAAGGGCTACATATACTTCGCGGTGTTCTTCTCGCTGTGCGTTGAGATACTCAACATGAAGATCCGCAAAAAACATTCACACATTGAACTGAGCAGCTGACAGATGCGTATCTGGAACTATATTATTTTCTTTTCAATCGCGCTTGCCATATACGGCGCGGGCAACTGGTATGTCTACATACGCGGGTACAACGCCCTTCCCGACATGCCTGCCGCGCGGCGCACATACGCCGTTATATTCCTGTTCCTGTCACTATCGTTCATACTTGGTGAAGTCACAGAGAAGAGCGGCATCACATGCGGCAACAGGTTCCTCATTCTCACGGGCTCTCTCTGGCTTGCGTTCCTCCTCTATGCCATACTTTTTACTGCGGCCATCGACCTTGTGAGGCTTGCTGACCATTTCATGCACTTCCTGCCGCCGGTACAGGTTCTGAAAGACTCCATGGTTCCCCTGAAGCTCATGGCGCTTGTCACTGCTGCGTCACTCCTGGTTGTTGCTGCAGGATATGTAAACGCTTCGAAGCCGAAAATCAGGGTGATAGACCTCTACATCGACAAACACAAAACAGGCGAACCGTACATGAACATCCTCATGGTATCAGACCTGCACCTTGGCAACATCATAGGAAAGAAAAAACTCGAAGAGCTTGTGAATACCATAAACTCACTTGACCCGGACATCGTGCTGTTTCCCGGCGACTTCTTCGATGAAAACCTGAAACCCGTGATACAGGACAACATGGGCGGCCTCATCGAGTCGATCAGGCCGCGCTACGGGGTCTTCGCGTCAACCGGCAACCATGAATACATCGGTGGTGTTGATGACGCAGTGGCGTACATGGCAAAGCACAAGATACGGGTGCTGCGCGACGAGGCGCTGCAGGTAGACGGCATACTCCTGGTGGGGCGGGAGGACCAGAGCATGGACAGGTTTACTGATAAGAAAAGGTCCGGGCTCGGCGCAATACTTGGCGTATATGACACAAACCTGCCAATTATAGTAATGGACCACCAGCCCTTCAGCATAAAGGAATCGGTGCTTCACCGCATTGACCTTCACCTTTCGGGGCATACGCACAACGGCCAGCTATGGCCCATGAACTTCATAACCGACCTGATCTACGATGTTTCATTCGGCTACGAGGCAATTGAAAATACGCAGGTCTATGTTTCGGACGGATACGGCACATGGGGGCCTCCGGTGCGCACAAGCAGCAGGCCTGAACTGGTTGTGTTCCAGGTAAGGTTCAGGGAATAA
>CAYTSF010000154.1:1330-2700 GCA_964440335.1 uncultured Leptospirales bacterium | reverse complement strand
AGCCTTTTCATTGATTCACCATACCCCCCCTTTGCGTTGTCCATTTTAAAAAGCGGCGAGAGCAGGCTGCCATAGACCGAGTTCCTCACCTGGCCTGTTTTCCTGTCAACGGTGTATTCGCCGCCCAGCGCACACACCGGCATGAAGCCGAAGTCCTTCAGCGCAAGGCCCGGCAGCTCTCTGTCTGAAGCTGATGGATATATGAGAGAGAGGAGCCTCACCGTACCTTCGTTCCGTGAACTCGCAGCCAGTCCTGACTCCATGATGCCCGCAGTCCAGGCGTCCCTTCCAAGCACCATTGCACCGGGCCTGAACACGGCCACGGCATTGCCCTTTACCGACTTCGCGTTTCCCTTCCTTACAGAATCGATTACGGTCTTCATGTACTTCTCTGTTGTGGCTATGTGCAGCATGCCATCCTTCACCAGGTAATACACGCGGAAGGTCATTGTGTAGAAGAGCGTGATCTTCAGGGTATGCACCGTGTTCCCCCTGTAATCGAAGGAATACCTTTCGGTCTGCACATAGGACCTGTTGATGAAATCGCCGGGATCGAAACTGTCAAGGACAGCCATGGCCTGCTCCGCCTTCTTCACCGGAATAGCAACACGCACGGGATGGAATATGGACCAGAGCAGCAGGCCCGAAAACGCATCGCTCCTTTCAAAGCCGTGGCTCATGTACTCCTCGAAGAGGAACCCGCCGTCGAAGTCAGACACCGGCAGCGAATCCCCCATGTGCACCTGCAGCTCATTGCCGAAAATGTCGGAATACCTGTACTTACCGCGCAAAAGCGGGCCCATGAATGCTGTCGCAACAGAGTTGTCCGGGTTGACACTGAGGCATATGCTGAATATGTCGCTCTCTGTAATATCGTCAGGGTGGAGTTCCGCTGATCCTTTACCGGTGAGGGCAAGGAGTGAATTATAGATCGAGTTGTTTACAAGGGGGAGGATGCATGTCTCCACCGAGATCCCGTCCCCCAGCCTGAACCTTACGCCCACAGGGTCAAAATAATCGCGCCAGTAACTGTTGTAGTCACCGACAAACCCGTTGTATTCGGTGAACTCCTTCTGTGAAACAAGGCCCAGCTCGCTCTCGATGTTCGGTACCATGAACCCGTACCTTCCATAAAAGATACTCGTTACGGCAAAACTCCCCTTTACAACATTGAGGCCGGCAAACCTGTCCGCCATGTGCGCACCGGGTTTTTCCATACCATCGATGAGCCTGTAAACATCTGCCGGTGAACCAGGCTTCCCGCCGGTCGCCTCAGTGTAAACTTTTTTCAGCAGGGATATGTATTCTTCAGGCCCGTCGTTCTTCTTTTTCTTTTTCTTCGACTTTGTTTTCTCCTCATCCTCTTTTGG
>CAYTSF010000154.1:0-1230 GCA_964440335.1 uncultured Leptospirales bacterium | reverse complement strand
ATCTCCGCAGCCTTCACCGAGTTTGATATGATCACGGTCCCGTCCGGCAGCGTGAGCATCACTGAACTGATTCTCCTGTCGGCTGTGGAAATGTACTCAGCCTCGATCCCTTCTATGGTCACGGTTTTTTTCTCAACATTGTATGAATTCATGAACGACCTGCGGTACGATGACACGGTGCTGCTGAAGGTCGAGGCCGACTTCAGTTTAAAAACAAGAGTCACGTCGCTCCCCTCTATGATAAACGGATCAGATCCCACGACCGCGACCTCTTCAATGACCGTGCCGTAAAATGCCCTGGCCTCCCTGTTGTCTTTCAGTGCAAGCTGGGTCATTATTTTATCCTTGAGCAAATAGTCCGTGGAGCGCATGGTGAAGCGCTGGTGCACTGAACCACCCACCTGTTCCAGGTAATCAAAAAAGTCCAGGCCTTTTGACAGGTTTGAAAAATGAATATAGTAGAAATCAGCCGGTGCGTATTTATCAAGGGGAAAAGTTTTAGGCTCGCGCCCCTTGAGCATTTCAGTAAAGGGGTGGGACTTGATCTGCGGCCCCTTCAGCTTCGAAGGATCAATGTCACGTTTGTCGCTCCCTGCGGGGCGTATGGTATCGAGCTGAAGAGATTCCCTTATAGCGAGCCCGCCCGAGAATACTGAATACAGGTCGATGTTGCTGTCCCTTGCGAAGTCCCTGCGGTCATTGTATTCAAGTTCATTGCCTTTATATTTTGACGGCCTGATGTCATAGACGCTGTCCAGGTGATCGAGAATCTCGGAACTGTAACCCAGGAAATCCCCACCCGCAAGCTCTATCTCGAATAGCCTGTCTGCTATCTCCTGTTTTTTGTCTGACGCGCCCGATGCGCTGAACACGAAATACACGGCAATGGACAGTGCCGCTGCCAGCGCCATGAGAACCTTCCGTTTCATAAATCCCCCTGTCACCGCTCTGCACATGCAGTCTCACTGAATAGCGCGCCACAAACTTAGCGGACACCGGCATGCATAAATGCAGGCTGAGTATGATCAACATAAACAGGCATGAGTATCCCATGCTTTCACATTATTGTCAAGGAATTAGATTTTATCTTGACCGGTGTACTCAGTGCTTTATTATTAATTGTGGATTAAAT
The DNA here is from genome assembly GCA_964440335.1 of uncultured Leptospirales bacterium. Lineage (GTDB taxonomy): Bacteria > Spirochaetota > UBA4802 > UBA4802 > UBA5550 > JAAYBQ01. The sequence goes on along the minus strand of CAYTSF010000154.1, from coordinate 98 downwards.
CCGCATTTATTTTACAGATCAACCGGATTTATACAGGAGCAAAATACTATGTTAAAGCGGATCAGACGGATGGTACGGGCAGCAGCATGGAGTGCAGG
>CAYTSF010000153.1:4331-7546 GCA_964440335.1 uncultured Leptospirales bacterium | reverse complement strand
GGATGAGGGGGCCAGGGGGATGAGGTCTTTTCGTGCAGCCAGCCGGTTCTGTGTAGATCATCAAGTAAAGGGACAAAAAACCCTCTCCATCTCATCATGGAGAGGGTGGCCGTCAGGCCGGGTGAGGCGGTGAGGCGGGTGAAGTCCTTTACTTCGCGTCAATCCACTTCATCATTTTTCTGAGCTTCGCTCCAACCTTCTCGATCTGGTGTGTGGACTCTTCCTTCTTGATCTTGTTGAAGAATGGGCGTCCCTTTTCGTTCTCTTCGATCCAGTTTTTGGCAAACTTGCCGCTCTGGATGTCCTTGAGTATCTTCACCATCTCTTTTTTTGTCGTGTCTGTTACGATCCTTGGTCCGCTTACATAGTCGCCGTATTCAGCTGTGTCAGATACTGAATACCTCATGTAGTTGATGCCCCCCTGGTAGAAGAGGTCAACTATGAGCTTCAGTTCATGGAGGCACTCGAAGTATGCGATCTCGGGCTGGTAGCCTGCATTAACAAGAGTTTCGAATCCCGCCTTAACAAGGTGTGATGCGCCGCCGCAGAGGACTGCCTGCTCGCCGAAGAGGTCTGTCTCGGTTTCTTCTTTGAATGTGGTTTCGATAACGCCGGCCCTTGTTGCTCCTATGCCGTGAGCGTATGCCAGAGCGTATTTTTTGGCTTTTTTGGATGCGTCGTTTTCTATGGCGATAAGGCCGGGAACTCCGCCGCCCTTCACATACTCGCTGCGTACCAGGTGTCCGGGGCCCTTGGGTGCTATCATGATTACGTCAACGTCCTTGGGCGGCATGATCCTCTTGAAGTGGATGTTGAATCCGTGGGAGAATACCAGTACCTTCCCCTTTGTCATGTATGGAAGGATGTCCTCCCTGTATATCTTCTCCTGGATATGGTCAGGTGCGAGTATCTGGATCAGGTCCGCCTTCTGTGCAGCTTCTTTTGCTGTCATTGGCTCGAAGTTATGCGACTGTGCAAGCTTGTAGTTTGCTGTTCCTTTTACTTCTGCGATAATTACATTAAGGCCGCTGTCCCTGAGGTTCTGTGCCTGTGAATGTCCCTGGCTGCCGTAACCTATTACGGCGATTGTTTTGCCTTTGAGAATGCTTATGTCAGCGTCCTTCTCGTAGTACATCTTTGCCATTGTATATCTCCTTGGTTTGATTTTATTCTCTGCATGTCCGCAGTATATGCGGGCTGCGTGTTATTCCCTGTCTTTAAGTATTGATACCACTCCCGTCCTCATGGACTCCTTGATGCCGTAAGGGGTGGCCAGTTCGATGAACCTGTCGATCTTCCCTGACTCTCCGTCAATGGAAAAAGTTATGCTCTTGTGCGCAACATCCGCTACTTCAGCCTTGAAAAGCTCTGCCAGCTGAAGGACTTCGCTTCTTTTTGCCGATGTGCAGCTTACCTTCACCAGGGCAAGCTCTCTCTGTATTGACAACTGGGGCGAGTGGTCCGATACCTTAATAACATCAATAAGCTTGTGGAGCTGCTTCTTTACCTGTTCCAGTACCTTGTCGTCGCCCTTGACAACTATTGTCATGATCGATATGTCGTCGTCCTCTGTGCGGCTCACTGCCAGTGAATCTATGTTGTAACCGCGCGCCGAGAAGAGCCCCGCGACCCTTGCCAGTACACCGAACTTGTTCTCTACTTTAACTGAAATTACATGCTGACTCATTTTCTCTCCTATGCCAGTTCCCTCATTATTGTGTCTTTGATCGTCTTGCCCGCGGGAACCATGGGGTAGACATTCTCCTCTTTGGATACCCTGAAGTCTATTATTATGGGACGGTCTGTTATTGCCAGCGCTTTTTGTATCGCGGGTATAACTTCATCTTTTTTTGTTACGCGGAACCCGGCGCAGCCGTATGCGTCTGCCAGCTTTACGAAGTCCGGGGCGAAGTTGATGCATGTGTGTGAATAGCGTTTGTCCCAGAAGAGCTGCTGCCACTGCCGCACCATGCCCAGAAAGCCGTTGTTCAGGATCGCGATTATTACCGGCAGCCTGTGCTGCGCCCCGACTATGAGCTCCTGTATGTTCATCTGGATCGAGCCGTCGCCCGCGATGTCTATGACGCGGCGGTCAGGCCTGGCAAGCTGTGCGCCTATGGCAGCGGGCAGGCCGAAGCCCATGGTGCCCAGTCCGCCCGATGAAATGAAGGTGCGCGGTTCAGTGTACTTGAAGAACTGCGCTGCCCACATCTGGTTCTGGCCGACCTCTGTGGTGATTACAGCCTTGCCGTTTGTCTGCTCGTACAGCTGCTCTACAACGTACTGCGGTTTTATCTCGTCCTTGTCTTTGCTCTCTTCGTATGACAGTGGGTGGTCCTTCTTGATCTTCTGTACCTCTTTTACCCATTGGCTTATTTCAGGTGCAACGACTATTTTATTCATTTCGTGCAGGATTTTTTTGCAGTCGCCAACGATTGGCACATCGACCATGACGTTCTTGCTCACCGAGGCGGGGTCTATGTCTATGTGGATTACCTTTGCATCGGGGATGAACTCCGAGATTTTTCCTGTTACCCTGTCATCGAACCTTGCACCGATTGCTATGAGCAGGTCGGAGTGGTGGACTGTATGGTTCGCATAGTATGTTCCGTGCATGCCCAGCATTTCAAGCGACAGAGGGCCTGTCTCAGGGTATATTCCCATGCCAAGGAGCGTTGTAGTGATGGGGATCCCTGTCTTTTTCACGAACTCCCTGAGTTCCTCTGACGCGTTGGAGAGTACAACTCCTCCACCCGCATATATTACAGGTTGTTTTGATTCCTCAATAAGCTTGCAGGCCTTCTGTATCTGGCCGGGATGCCCCTCATAGGTGGGCTTGTATCCGCGGATTGAAACTGTTTCGGGGTACTCGAACCTGTGCATGCCGTTTGATATATCTACCGGTACATCAATCACTACGGGACCCGGCCTTCCGGTGGTCGCAATGTAGAATGCCTCTTTGATTATCCGCGCCAGGTCTTTTATGTCCTGCACAAGGTAGTTGTGCTTTGTAATGGGGCGCGTAATCCCGGTTACATCAACCTCCTGGAACGCGTCGTTTCCGATCATGTTTGTTGAAACCTGTCCTGTAAAAACCACAAGGGGGATGGAGTCCAGGTGCGCCGTGGCTATGCCTGTTACAAGGTTTGTGGCGCCGGGACCCGATGTTGCGAGTACCACACCCGGTCTGCCCGATGCGCGGGCGTAGCCGTCTG
>CAYTSF010000153.1:0-4231 GCA_964440335.1 uncultured Leptospirales bacterium | reverse complement strand
CCCGATGTTGCGAGTACCACACCCGGTCTGCCCGATGCGCGGGCGTAGCCGTCTGCCGCGTGTATGGCCCCCTGCTCATGCCGCGAGAGAATAAACTTGATCGGCGCATGGTAGAGTTCATGAAATATCGGAATGACCACACCGCCCGGATAACCGAACAGGTACTCGACGTTTTCCCTGATAAGCGATTCGACAATAATCTGAGAGCCCTTTATCTTCAATTCAATTCTCCTGTATGACATAATTCTCTGTAAAGTATGATGACCGGCAGTAAAACGCGGTACTGCATTTGCGTGTCTGCTTCGTCAGATACAGCGCAGCGCCTGTGTGGAGCCTTCAGCAGGCCGGGTAATCTTTACTACGAACAGGTTTTCATTCATAAGCTGACGGCTGTAGCGATAATATATAGATGATTTATAATCGCTAATAATGCGACAATATTTGTCAATTTTTTTTCGATTGGTATATTTTTGCCAATAAAATTTTCAGTTCGGGGTGCAGGCCCGATGCGCAGGGCCGTTGCCGGATTGGCCCCGCAGCGTGTGCCGGGCGCAGCCCTGCGGAAAGTCTTCATCTTTTTTTTAACTGAATAATTAATAGCTTGATTTGGATTGAACAAAAAGTACCTTATTACCAGTGCCGGTCTGAAAATCCGCTTTGGAAAGGGGAGACTTTTGAGATCTAAAATTGACCGTATTTTTAAAAGCATTGTGGCGCAGAACGCGTTACATAATGTCAATTCAATTCCACACTCCGACCAGTTTTTCAAGGAGATGGAGTCCTCTTTCGGTTTTTCAAAATCAGAAATCGATGTAATCCTGAGCATACTCAAGGAATCCCACAAGATCATGGTCATGGAGATATCAAGGGAGGACAAAAGCCGGAAGATTGACAAGGTCCAGGGATATGTGGATTCCGACCTTATGACGCTGCAGAAGCTCAGGGATATCTTTCACAAGGTGCTTGTGGAGGATTATGAGAAAGAAAACGGCAAGAAAAGAACAGCGCACCAGATCATCAAGGAGCTTATACCCAGGCTGCAGTATATCAATCATACCCCCCTCGGCCGTGTTTTAAACAAGGCAATAATGCTTGAAGAATATGTCAGGGTTATTGAGAAGGACTTCAAGGAATACACCGAGGACTGGAAAGAGGAGAACCTCAAACTGCAGCTTGATTTAAACAAGGACATACTCAGCGGGTTCCAGAACGAAAAGAAGAAGAAGGATCTGGTTCCTGAAGAGACTGAAAAAAAACAGCCTGTAAAAAGAAGCAGTTATGTAAGGGCGGTTGATACGCCGCAGGCTGAAGAGTTCATGAAAGAGGTGAACAGCGCATCGGTCAACAAGCTGCTGCAGATTTACGGGATTGATTTTTTTTTCCGGATAAACCTCAGGAAGTGTAATTTTGATTATATTTCTCAGGCGCTTGATACGGGTGTTATTGACAGGAAAAAGGACCTTATGCTTCTTAAGGATATGCTTAAAACAGTGAAAAACCATCTGGGGCAGGATACAGAACTCGAAAGTCATTATGAAGAAATAATGTCGCTTGACAGAAAAATAAGCCGTTTTATTAGTTTCAGCAAAAAGTAAATCCGGAAAATCATGGAAAAATTGCTCAAAAAGTCATCTACCGGGAAAAGCGTTAATCTTCTGATTCTTGCGCTGATGCTTGTGGTACTGCCGGCAAAACTGAGTGCCAGGGAGTTCCTCAATACTGTAGTGCATCTTAATTTTGGCGGGATGTATTCCTTCAGCAATCATGGAGATATTTATGATTCCGAAGAGGAATTGATCGATTTAACCTTTACCGAAAGCAATGAATGCTCCCACTATGAAACCGCGTATATTGTGACCATGGATATAGTTCCCATGGACCCTCTCATCCTGGGGCTTGAGTCAAATGCCATTAAATTCGGCATAAGGGGTACTTACAGTTTAAATTCAATTCAGCAGAGGATCACCACAACAGAGGAGTTCAGCGGCGAGCTGCTCAGGTATACCAACTGGATGGTGGGCCCGGTTATCCATTTCGCGCCAGATATTGATCCATCGGACATTAACAATGAATATACTGCGAACAGCGGTTTTACGTTTTTCGCACTTTACGGGCAGATAGATGGCAACTTCACGGCGTTCCCGTCCATAAGGGATTCGGGAGCCACAACCGGAGTTTTTGAAACCGGTATAAGCGGATCAAAGTACAATATCGGTATCGGGGCGGAGATAGCCCTCTGTTCACTGAATTTCGGCGTGAATGTCTATTATTCGTATACCTCTTTTGAACTGAACAAAGAGATCTATTCAGGAAGGGGAAAGACTATGCATACAGTAGAAGGGTGCCTTGAAATTTATGTGGGCATACCCATTGAATCCCTGATTAAACCTCTTATCCCCAATTTTTAATTTTCTCCTGAAGCGCCCGCAATGTCGCATGGCCGGTCTTGCGAAATAGTTTCGCAAGACCTCATATTTGAACTATAGTTTATTTTTCCGTTCCGCAGGATACCTTGCCGTCTACGTAATCCTGAAGCGGTATCTTTTTCAGGTAACACTCTGAGGCCATATATTTAACAACTGGCATAAATATTTTCTTCTCAATATATCCGGGGATTGTGGTAATGGGCTGCTGTTTTTTGTCCCAGAAAACAAGCCCTGGGTACCCTTCCACACCGTTTGCGTTCATGATCTGGCTCACTGTCATAGGCCTCCCCATAATTGTCACGCTGCTGCTGTCCTTGTCAGCATTGACGCGTATGTTGATAAAATTTTTATTCATGAATGCGATGACATCAGCATCGGAGAATACATCCCTGTCCATTTTTTTACAGTATACGCACCAGTCTGTATAGAAGAAGATGAATATTCCCTTGTTGTTTTTCCTGGCTGTATCAAGTCCCTCTGTCAGGGAATACCACCTTATTGTCTCACCTGCCTTGAGTTCGCTTCCGGGAACATAGTCTCCCTGTTTGTCGCCGCAGGCAATTATTGCCGTGAGCGTCAATATTGTAATCCTTGTTATATTTTTTATTCTTGAAACCATCGGTGTCTCCTTTATATTTTAGTCTTGATCCTGTTCTGCCTGGCAAGGTTCCAGGTGAAAACAGGTTTTGTAATTTAGACTGCCGGGGTGCAATAATTCAAGAAATTAATGGCTGTTTAATATTTTTTATCCCTTGACTGCTGCCGGCTCATGCATAGTATATTAGAATTGTTTCCTTTGTTGTTTTTTTTGCCGGGTCTAAGGGGCGGAGCCCCTTAAAAAAGCCCCCTTCAGGCTTTCTGAAGGTATTAAACGCCAGTTTGGAAACAAGTCTATTATTCTTTCATAACGGAAAAGGATGATTTAGAGTCTCCTGAAAATGGCGACTTTAAGGATGTTGAAAATATTTAAGCGGAGCTTGTAATGACAATTAAAAAAGAAGAACTGAGCCTTGTGGCTAAAACAATACGCTCACTTGCAATGGATACGGTGCAGAAGGCAAATTCCGGCCATCCGGGCATGCCCATGGGTTGCGCCGATATTGCCGCCGTATTATGGGGCAGGATTATGAAATATAATCCCTCTGACCCGGCATGGCCAAACAGAGACAGGTTTATTCTCTCGGCAGGTCACGGGTCTGTGCTGCTCTATACCATGCTGCACCTTACGGGTTATGACCTGTCGCTTGATGACCTGAAGAATTTCAGGCAGATGGGGAGCAAAACTCCGGGCCACCCTGAGTTCAGGCATACGCCCGGTGTTGAGACCACGACCGGTCCTCTTGGTCAGGGTTTTGCGAATGGTGTGGGCATGGCAATAGCTTCAAGGCTTCTTGCCGGGGAATTCGGAGAGAACATAATTGACCATTATATTTACGGTATAGCCGGAGACGGCTGCATCATGGAGGGGGTTGCCTCCGAGGCGGCTTCACTTGCCGGGCACCTGGGCCTGGGCAATATCATATATTTTTATGACTCAAACCGCATAACAATTGAAGGATCAACTGACATAGCCTTCACCGAAGACGTTGAAAAACGCTTTGAGTCATACGGCTGGCATGTGCAGAAGATCGACGGCCACGATTATGAACAGATCGGGTCTGCGGTGCTGGCGGCACAGAAGGTGAAGGAGAGGCCGTCGCTGATCATCGCATCCACAGTTATAGCCAAGGGGAGCGCCTGCATGGAGGGGAGCGAGGAGTCCCACGGCGCGCCGCTTGGTGCTGACGAGATCAAGGCATCAAAGG
>CAYTSF010000152.1:2958-7693 GCA_964440335.1 uncultured Leptospirales bacterium | reverse complement strand
CTAAATTGATTATGATGCGGACAGGAGGGCTCAATGTATAAACCCGAGAATTTCACAAACAGAATAATTGACGCCAAAAAACTTCTTGAGCTCATAACTCCGGGCAACCGTATTTTCCTCACCAGCGGACCCGCAACTCCTGCAGTTGCCGCGCGGGAACTTACCACTTCAGAAAAACTTCTGAACTACGACCTTGAAATTATCCAGATATTCTCCGCTGGAGACATTATCAATGCCGGCACCTGCGCCCGGAACAACATACGGCTCAAGACCTTCAGGAACGGGCAGTCCCTCTCTGATGAATCAGGCGGAAACGAGGACTACGTTCCGGCCAACATCCTCGAAATTCCTTATATCTTCGGCACAAGGGCCATTGAAATCGATGTTGCCATTATATCCACATCACCCCCCGATAAAAGGGGTTTCATGAGCCTGGGGGTTGCGGTTGATGTTGCAGATACGGTCATCAAAAATGCGAAGATCGTAGTCGCGGAGGTCAACCAGAACATGCCTGTTACCAGCGGTGAATCCTCAATTCACGTTGACCAGGTCCATTACGCCATAATGGGCAATGAGCCGCTGCTGGAAAGGGAACACGTTGACTACGACCAGATGCAGGACAGGATAGGCTGGCATGTGAGCAACCTGATCCAGGACGGTTCAACCGTGGTCCTCCACGTGGGGAGGGTCTTTGACGCCATAGCTGTCCATCTCATGTCAAAGCGGAACCTGGGCATACTCACCAACGTCATATCCGACTGGGCCATGGGACTCGTGGAGGCGGGCGCTGTCTCTGTTGACAGGAAGCGCGAAAACGGCGGACAGATATCCACAAGCTACTGCTACGGGTCGAAGGAGCTGTACGATTACGTTGACCGCAACCAGCTCTTCGGATTCTACCCTGTGGCCAAACTTTCCAACCCCCTGACCATAAAGGACATCCCCAGACTCATAAGCATCATGAACGTTGAAAAGATAGACATCACCGCATCATGGGTCATGGTCTATGAAAGGGACGACCTCCTCTCGGGCTACGAGAGCAAGTTCAACTTTGCAGCCGGCACCGCATTTTCCGGGAGCGGCAGGGTGCTGTACGTGCTCAAGTCCGTTGACCGCAACGGAGAGAGCAACATAGTAATATCGCATAACAGGGACAATGACCGCATCAGGTCAACCCTGAGCGCTGCAAGGTATGTTGTCACGGAGTACGGTGTTGCCATGCTCTTCGGCCGGTCAATAAGGGAGAGGGCCATGGCCCTCATAGAGATCGCGCATCCGGACCACAGGGAACGCCTCTTCAACCAGGCAAAAGAGGCGGGCTTAATCTACCCGGACCAGATATACAGGTCGATCGCAGCCAATTACCCGGCGCGCCTGGAGACCATGAAGACATTCAGGGACGGCCTTGAACTCAAGATCCGGCCCATCCGCGCATCAGACGAGGACGGGATGCGCAGGCTCTTCTACAAGTTTTCAGACGAGGCCAAGTACTACAGGTACTTTTCAAACGTGCGCGTAATGCCCCACCGCAACATGCAGAAGTACCTGAGTGTTGACTATGAAAAAATCCTGTCGCTCGTAGCAGTACACCAGCAGGGGAACATCGAAAGGATTGTGGCAGAGGCCCGTTACGCTGCATACCCCGACGGCCATGCCAGCGAGATGGCCTTTCTCGTTGATGAGGGTTACCAGGGCAAAGGCATAGCAACATTCATGGCAAACTACCTGATAAAGGTAGCCCGCGACCGCGGCATCAAAAAGCTCACGGCATCGGTTCTTGCGCAGAACAGCAAGATGCTGATGGTTTTTGACAGGTTATCTGTGACGCCGACAAAACAGTACGATGGCGACACTGTTGAACTCGATTTTGACCTTTAATTTTCCATTCCAGTATCTGATTTGTCTTTTAAACTGGCGTTTTAAAGCCTTCCTGAAGCCTGAAGGGAGCTTTTTGCAGGGGTTTCACCCCTGCACCCGTTAAAAAAATAAGATAAGGAAACAAGTCTGATATTTATGCCGATAATGATCTGATCAGTGAAATCCTGAACTCAGAGGTATAACCATGATAGAAATACTTGAAGAAATATCCCCTCTTCCCGGAAAACCGGTAAACGCAACAGGCGACTGGGAAGATACAGAAAAGGGACTATCCCTTGTTCTTCCTGCGGATTACAAACTGATAATAAACAAATACGGCGATTTTAACTGGAACGATTTTCTCTGGCTCTTTAATCCTTTTACTGATAACATAAACCTGAACCTTGCAAAAAAATCCCGCGAAATATGCGGCTACGAAACCGGGTCGCGGAAGGAATACCCGCATTATTATCCACTGGGAATTTATCCTGAAACGGGCGGCCTTTTCCCCTGGGCGGTAACAGACAACGGCGATTACCTTTTCTGGATTACAAGCGGTAAACCGGAACTCTGGCCCACACTCATCAAAAGCGCGCGCGAGCCTGAATTTGAAGTCCACTTTATGCAGACCCACCTGATACTATACCATATAATTAATGGATCATTAAATACAATGGTGCTGCCCAGGTAAATCAACCATCAGCAGCAGCCAAACCGGTTAAAGCTTGACTTTAATTCCACCACCATGTATAACAGTGAACCCGGAGGAAACCACATGAACAGAAATATGCGGCACATCATCCTTGCAATCATTCTCGTAACGGCTTTTTCTGCAGGATGCGGAAAACCAGGCATCAACATAAACTTTGACGGCAATGGCAGCACATCGGGCAAGAGGCCTGTTGAGGATACTCACTACAAACCAGGTGAGACTGTTACTGTCCCTGCAAATTCAGGCTCATTCGCAAAGCCGGGGCTGGCCTTCGCCGGATGGAACACCTTACAGGACGGCACCGGCACACTGTACATTCCGGGCACAACATTTACAATGGGCAGCAGCGCGATTACACTATACGCCATGTGGACAAAACCCGGTACCGTTGAAAAGGGCTTCTGCACAAAAGGGGCCGACGACTCGGTGTACGGGGTTGCGGTTCAGCCCGACGGCAAAATACTCGTTGGCGGCGCCTTTGAAAAGTTCAACGGCACAACAGCGCGCCACGTCGTGAGGCTGAACGCCGACGGGTCTGTTGATAAAACTTTCAACACAGGTTCAGGCCCGAACTTTGAAGTAGTTGAGTTCGCGTTCCAGCCCGATGGAAAAATTGTAATTCTCGGGAATTTCTTCTTCTATGACAAAAAAGAGAGAAACCGCATTGCCCGCCTCAACCCCGACGGAAGCCTTGATGAAAGCTTCAATCCCGGCAGCGGATTTCAGGGTGACGTCAGGAACATCTCGCTTCAGAAGGACGGCAAGATGATACTTGCAGGCTGGTTTACATCGTATAACGGCGGCAATACCATGTACCTCATACGCCTGAACAGCGACGGTTCTGTCGACAGGACCTTCAACACCGGTGCAGGCCCTGACCTGGGCGTTTTCGGTACTGCGGTTCTTCCTGACGGGAAAATCATAATCGCCGGGCGTTTTACAAAATACAACAACGTGAAAGCTAACTGCATCGCCCGCCTCAATCCTGACGGCTCGCTCGACACAACATTCAACACCGGCGAGGGTCCTGGTGGAACTGAAAACTATATCATGTCCATGGCCATGCAGAAAGATGGAAAAATTATCATAGCCGGATACTTTACCCTTTACAATGGAACTGAACGCAACCGCATAGCGCGCCTCAACCCTGACGGCTCGCTGGATAAAACCTTTGAGCCCGGTATGGGTGCAGACCACAACATACTTAAAGCCGGTGTTCTTCCTGACGGCAGGGTCCTGGCATCGGGATGGTTCCACACCTTCGGCGGAGAACCGAGGAAGTTCATCGCCCTGTTGAATTCTGACGGGAAGGTTGATAAGTATTTCGGCGCGGATTCAGGGCCGGGCGATTATATTCTTGGAATTGCTGTACAGGCAGACAACAGGGTCATTGCAGCCGGTGATTTCCGCACCTATAACGGCGTACCGGCTGGCCGCATTGTGAGGCTGTGGAACTGAGAGGCACTTCACAGAAACACCGGCAGGCATGAACAGAGCCGAGGCAGAAAAAATTGTCACACTGATGCAGCATGGATACTGCTATGTGCATGATGATGACACGAAAGGATCTGTCCGGCTCTGATGCCGTGCTGCGGCCGATATTCCAACCCATGGTAAAATGTTTTACCTCATATGATCACAGGCCCATAACCGGCCGGAAACGACATCACTGCTTAAAAAAACAGAACTTCCCAAAAAAATTTTTCCATTTTTGCCTCTCCTGTTCGTTTAGATAATAGCGTTATAAAAAATTTCCGCGTAATCAGAGGCAACATGAAAATAATATTCCTTTTTGAAAAAAAACCTGAATTCCCTGTAATCTGCAACTTCAACAACACAATTGTATCATTCCTCGATGAAAATGATATGAAAAAAAGACTCTTCAGGTACGGTATTTCGCAGGGTGAGAGCTACGATATTATTGATGTTAAAGTAAAAGATTTTATTTTATCGATCAGGGAAGAAATCATTATCGTGCCTGCATTTTTTAACACACGGTGGACAAAGCAGAAGCTTATTGACCTGTGCAACAACCGCAAAAACAGGAGGAACGGACCGCTGTATGTTCCGGAGAAACCTGAATCGAAACGGATGACCGAACTGATAGCGGAACTTGCAGTGTTTATAAACAGGGATTCCGAAATCATACCGCGCTTAATAAAAAAT
>CAYTSF010000152.1:0-2858 GCA_964440335.1 uncultured Leptospirales bacterium | reverse complement strand
ACATAATGTGTTTTTGTTTCATCATACCATGCGGGTGTTGTTGCCAGTACCCTGTCCATCTCGTCCCAGAACGCGGAGCTTTTTGGATCAGTGTCCAGTTTCCATGAGCTCAGGAATCCATTGATCCCGCTTTCTTCAACGATTGACCATACAACATCGGGCGCAACATTCTTTTTGATGTATGCAATGTCTTTTTTCACCACAGCTTTTTTGAATTCCGCGATAAAGGACCTGAACTCTTTGTCACCAGCTGAATCGTCCACAGGTAACAGCTGGTATTTTTTAAAACCTGTCTGCCTCTCCTGCTGGGTGTATGAGGGAACAGATACAACTAAAACAGCTATCATGACAGATACTGATGAAAAAAATTTTTTTAATTTAAATTCCGGCATATTCAATCCTTTAAAAACAGTATTATACCTGTCAGAAACCGGTTTTCCACATCAGCTCTTACTCTACGGTCACCTGCGGCTGGCGGAGAATATATTATCAGACTTGTTTCCTTTCTAATCTTTTTTAACGGGTGCAGCCATGATGAAAAGCCACCTTCAGGCTTCATGAAGGCTTCAAACGCCAAGTCTGGAAAAAAATTTATTGCTAATAACCATTTCATGAACGGTATGAAATAAATTCTGTTGATCATTTTACCAGCAAGTCACTTCTGTCAAATATTATAATCCACTTTACGTCAGGCATGGACCGGCAGAAATATTATGCGGCGTATTTATGGAGGAAAAATATTTCCAGGGCTGCCCAAAAATCATCCCAGAGACTAACAACATCCCGGCATCCTCCCTGACACCTCATCTGACTCATGGCGAAGTGCCTTAAAATATACTGATGCCAAATTAATAGGTTGACATTTACAAACTGTAAATTAGGATAATTCAAACTTGAAGTTTGGATTATCCTAATTATGAAATGGGTTGAAAGACAGATTAAAGCGAGGCTTCAGCAGACCGTGAAAACACGGCCGGTTCTCCTGCTCACCGGGGCCAGGCAGACAGGTAAAAGTTCGCTCCTGAAGCATGAATTTACCGGTGCCGAGTATATTACCTTTGACAGCATACAGAACACATCGGCAGCCCTGGAATCCCCGGAGTTCTTCCTGAACCAGTTCGACAGGAGTAAAACCGTTATTTTAGATGAAATACAGTATGTGCCCGGCCTTTTCCGCGAACTCAAAATGGCAGTGGACAATAAACGCAGCAGTTACGGTAAATGGTTGCTTACAGGCAGCCAGCAGTTTGACCTGATGGAAAGCATCAGCGAAACACTGGCAGGCAGGATCAGCATAATGCATCTTGAAACCCTGAGCGCATCAGAACTGCGGAACAGTTCACCAGGTTACAGCCCCGACTTCCTGTTCAGGGGAGGCTATCCGGAGCTATGGGCAAACCGCAGGATAAACAGCAACGATTTTTTTGAAAGCTATGTACGCACATACATCGAGCGGGACCTGCGTAATATTATCCAGGTAAAAAACCTTAACGACTTCCAGAGGTTTATCCGTCTGCTTGCGGCAAGGTCGGGCCAGCTCCTGAACTACTCGGACATCGCGTCAGATGCCGGAGTTTCTGACGTTACAATACGCAAATGGATTCATGCGTTGCAGTTGAGCGGACTCGTATACCTGCTCCCCCCTTTTTATTCGAATATAGGCAAACGACTGGTCAAGTCCCCAAAGCTATTCTTTGCTGATCACGGGCTGCTTTGTTTTCTTCTGGGCATTGATTCAATGAACGCCTGGAACGGGCATATAAACCGGGGCAGCATATGGGAAAACATTGTGTTCATGGAACTGGTTAAGACACACTCCCTGAGGCCCGGGCAGAACATTTTCTTTTACAGGGACCAGAACGGTGTGGAGATCGATTTTGTTATAGAAGAAGCAGGGACCCTCTACCTGGTTGAGGCCAAGGCCTCTGAAAGGGTTGAAAGCGGTAAACTGAACTTCAAGAAGGTATCTCCCCTGCTCGAAACAAAGTATAAAGTGCAGTCTTTCCTCATGCTCAACCTGAACGAAAAACGGATCCTTAAAACAGGGGGCCATTTTACCCTGAACCCGCTGCTGACTGATTTTTCTTTATCATCTCTATCTGTGTAGGATTTTCCTTCACATCCAGCAAACCAGACCATGAGCTAATGAAGGATATACAGCTTACTTGTACCGAGCAGGTCCATAGGCCATACTGAAGTACCTGTAACGGGTTCCGTCGAATACAATCCGATGACAGCATCAGCACTAATGCAATCAAAAACATCATCTGCAATAATCTGCGCGATCAGTGGATATATATTAGACTTGTCGTTTTTATCATTTTTTAAACGAGGGCCGGGGGAAATCCCCGAAAAAACCACGTAGGGTCCGCACTGAGTAGCATCGAAGCGGGCAATCCTGCCAATGGTCCGGCCAGGTCACTGAGTATGGCATAGCCCGTACCGAAGTGCACCAACCGTCGCAAAACGGAGTTTTACAACAAGTCTAGTATATGTTTAGACAGGCCCTGGATTTTTTTCTATCTGCAAACGCAGCTCTTTCATAGCACCTGTTACCAGGTAAAGCACAAAGAGCGCGGTAATGAGGTCAGATACAGGTGAAGCAATCCATATGCCGTTTATGCCGCAGATTCCTGGAAGGATAATAAGCACGGGGATGAGGACCACAACCTGCCGCATGAGGGTTATCGCAGCAGCGACACGCGCCCTGCCAGTTGCCTGGAAAAAGTTACTTGTGACTATCTGGAAGCCCACTACAGGCATCATGGCCATGAAGATGCGCATGCCGGGCACGCCTATGCGCAGAAGTTCAGGGTCGCTGCTGAACATTCTGATTATGGCAGCAGGGAAGAGTTCCA
>CAYTSF010000151.1:6229-7795 GCA_964440335.1 uncultured Leptospirales bacterium | reverse complement strand
GTCAAACATGTCGAAGAAGTTAGTCTCCTTCGGGAAAATGCTGAATTTCATTAATGTTATCCTCCAAAGATAATGAAAAAAAGTTAATGCTCATGTACACCATCATAATCCCGGAGGGATGGCCTGCGGGATTGAGGCGAAGTTTAACAATAAGTCTATTATTACAAAAATATTCTCCTGATATAAAGAAAATATAAAGATTAAGAAAATATAAAGAAAATATGAAGAAAAATTAAGAATTTATTCCTTAACTTTTTTCTGGTAAATAATGCTCTATTGCGCCCGCCGCAGAAGGCGGAGGGCGTATATAATTCATAATTATTACTGATAAAAACAAGAAAATCAGCGGAATAAGGTGTGATTTAAATTGATGATTTCTGAAAACAGAAAACTCCCGGAGGAGTTTTTCTGTTTAAGATGGACTGAATTTTTTTATTTAATTGGAATGAATCCCGCGTCCTTAACAAGTTTCTGCCCTTCAGCACCAATTATGAAATCGATGAATTTTTGAGTTTCAGTTGATACCCTGTTCTCGTCAACAAACATGTAGAGCTTTCTTGATATGGGGTATTTGCCGGATTTGCCGTTATCAATTGTTGGAAGCACACTGTCAACATTCAGCGCTTTTACTGATGAATCGATGTACCCGAATCCCACATAACCAATAGCTTTAGGATTGCCTGCCACCGCAGAGACAATGGCCCCGTTGGATGCCTGGAGCAAGGCGTCTTTTCTGACGTCGGTTTTTTTCATTACTTTTTCGTTCCAGATTTCAAATGTGCCCGAACTTGTGTCCCTTGAAATGACAACAATGTTCTCATCTTTTCCTCCGAGCTGCTTCCAGTTTGTGATTGAGCCGTCATAGATTGCCTTGAGCTGCGCCATGGTGATTTCTTTTACGGGATTTGAAGGATGTACAACGGGTACTATCATATCAATGGCGATTGCAATTTCTTTAACCCTGATACCTTTGTCTCCGGCGTTTTTAAGTTCTTCAGGTTTCATCTCCCTTGAAGAATTGGCGATATCGCATGTCTTGTCGATAAGTGCTTTTATCCCGTTACCTGAACCGCTCCCTTCGATTGTAATCAGGGTTTTACTTGTCTTTTTAAATGCCTCTGCTGCTTTCTGTGTGATTGGAAGTACGGTTGTTGACCCCTTGATTACAACCTTGTTCCCTCCGCCACGTGAACAACCTGCGAATAACAATGCCCCGATTGCTGCTGCAAGCGCTGAATAAAATAATTTTTTTACTATCTGTTTCATTTGATTAACCCTCTGGTTTTTTTATGGTTAATGAATAAAAAATTGCTGTTAAGTTATTATAAAGATAACTTAAATTAACGATAAAGATTTTTTTTAATAATCATGAAGTCTCCAAACTGGCGTTTGGAGACTTCATGAAGCTTGAAGCAGGCTTTTCAGCAGGGGCTCCACCCCTGCACCTGGTAAAAAAATTAAAAAGGAAACAAGTCAATTATATTCACGCCGCCTTCGGCGGCGGGAATATAGATATTTCATAAAGATTCGGGCAATTCGCTACGGTCGGAATTACAGCGATCTAAT
>CAYTSF010000151.1:0-6129 GCA_964440335.1 uncultured Leptospirales bacterium | reverse complement strand
TAACGGGCGGTAAATCTTTACAAAAACTTTATATTTATTTTATCTTATATTAACCTTAAATTATGTTCATTATCACTATTCCGGTTAAAACAGAGAACAGTTTAATTCAGGGACTATTTTCCGGGTTTTATCCGGTGCATAGGGCAGATCATGGCGCTAATATATTACAGGTACGCTGAAGGCATTATCAGTTCATGTACAAGTGAGTAAGTTAAGGATTTAACAGATGAATGATAAAATTAAAGTAACCGATGTTTCTTTTTATTATGGAGACAACAGGGCGATCAAGGATATAAATCTTACTGTAAAAGAGAACTCTGTGCTTGCCCTCATAGGCCCCTCCGGCTGCGGTAAGTCAACTTTTTTGCGGTGCATAAACCGCATGAACGATATCATCCCCAATACGCGCATGACAGGCGAAATTATAATTGACCGGGACTCCATCTACAGCCACAGGTATGATGTCACGTCCCTCCGCAGGAGGGTGGGCATGGTCTTTCAGAAATCCAACCCGTTCCCCAAATCGATTTTTGACAATATAGCCTACGGCCTTAAAATAAACGGTGTAAAGGATAAATACGAAATAGAAAGCATAGTTGAAAAGTCCCTGAAAAGCACCGCCCTGTGGGACGAGGTGAAGGACAGGCTGCACAAGTCCGCCCTGGGGCTTTCCGGTGGGCAGCAGCAGCGCCTCTGCATTGCGCGGACCATTGCAGTTCAGCCTGAGGTAATACTCATGGATGAGCCGGCATCTGCCCTGGACCCCATATCGACCCAGAAAATCGAGGAGCTGATACAGGAACTGAAAGAGAACTATACGATTATTATTGTTACGCATAACATGCAGCAGGCCGCCAGGGTTAGCGACTATACGGCCTTTTTCTACATGGGAGAACTTGTTGAGGTGGATAAAACCGAAACTATATTTACAAAGCCCGATAAAATAATGACAGAAAATTATATAACAGGAAAATTCGGGTGAGTTCTAATTAGTGGTAACAGGATATTTTACAAAGAATATGGGGGTAGTCTGAATGACATTCCCGCGAATGCTTCGACGAAACTCAGTAGAAGTGCGGTAATCCATCGGCTACAGGAGATACATTAAGAAATTATACCAGGGAGAAACAGATGCAGACTCATCTTGAAATGGAACTTGAACAGATAAAGATTAAGATGTACCAGATGGCTGATTTAACAATGGAGGCAGTTACCTCTTCAATAACATCACTCAAAAACGCGGACCTCGACGCGGCCCGCGAAATCATAAAAAACGACGAGCGGATTAACAGGCTCGAGGTTGAGATCGACGACGAGTGTATCAAATTTCTGGTGACGCGTCAACCGGCAGCCTCTGACCTGCGCTTTATACTGGCCATGCTCAAGATCAACACAGACCTTGAAAGGATTGCGGACCTTGCCACTGGCATTGCAAAGGAGACCCTTCGCATAAACGCGGCGCCGCTAATAAAACCCCTCATCGACATACCGCGCATGAGCGAAATTGCCGTGAACATGATAAGCACTGCTTTTATATCCATAACAGAAAAAGACGTTGAAAAAGCAAAAAAAGTTATACTTATGGACCTTGAGATTGATGAGCTTAACAACCAGATATACAGGGAGCTCTTTACGTACATGAATGAATCCCCCAGGAACATCTCCCAGGGATTCAGCCTTGTCACTATAGCAAAGGTCCTTGAACGCATCGGCGACCATGCAAAAAATATTGCGGAAAGAGCAGTATATTATATACAGGGTGAGGATATAAGGCATAAAAAACCGGAGATTCAGGATAAGACGACCCCATGAAAAAAACCATATATGTAATTGATGATGAGAAGGACATCCGCGATATACTCAAAGTAAACCTGGAGGGGGAAGGCTACAATGTAACATGCTTTTCGTCCGCGGATAACGCGAAGAAGGGACTTGATGCTGAAAAGCCTGACCTCATTATACTCGATGTTATGATGGAGGGGAAGGACGGATTTGAGTTCTGCCGTGACATACGGTCAAGCGAAAAGTTCAGGGCAATACCTGTCATATTCCTTTCGGCCAAGTCCGAGGAGTTCGACAAGGTGCTCGGCCTTGAACTTGGAGGCGATGATTACCTCACCAAGCCGTTCAGCATAAAAGAGCTCAAGTCCCGCATAAAGGCGGTCCTCAGGAGAACCGAGGTCCAGCCCGAAACCGCAGCATCAGCGGTACTGAAGTACAAGGGAGTTGAACTCAACCCGCAAACCTATTCGCTGAAGGTTGACAACGAAGACGTAAAGGTGACCAAAACGGAGCTCAATATACTTGCTCTCTTCATGGAGAATCCCGGAAAAATATTTTCAAGGGACAACATAATCAACAGCGTCAGGGGGCACGATGTGTTTGTTGTGGACAGGACAATCGATGTGCACATAATGAACCTGAGGAAAAAACTCGGGGACTACAAGAACATTATAACGACCTTTTCCGGAGTGGGCTACGGCTTCAAGGAGTAGTATGCTGAAAAAAATAAGCAACAGGCTCATAGTATCATACTTTGCCCTTACGGTGGTACTTGTGGTAATCATATTAATGCTGCTGGGCAGGTATCTGAAAAATACACACCTCGACATAATTAAGGCGGAGATGTCAAACTATGACACTCTCATTGACTACGAGTTTAAAAAACTCTCGATCAAGGCTGAAAGGTCGGCAATCCTCTCTGAAACAGTTTCTGAACTTGCGGCCATAATCAGGCTCCGCATAACGGTCATAAATCCTGACGGAACCGTAATCGCGGATTCGAATGTCAAAGACCTGTCTAATGTTGAAAACCACCAGTACAGGAAAGAGATAATGGATGCGCTGAGTTCAGGCGCCGGGTATTCCATAAGGTACAGCAGCACGCTCAGGACGGACATGCTCTATTACGCGATTTTCAGGGAGAACATGATAATACGACTTGCCAAGCCTCTGCATGACGTTGACCGCAGCCTGGCCTCTCTGCGCGGCATGGTCTTCAAGGCGGCACTGCTTGCCCTTGTAATATCCGTCATCATGATCGTAATTATCTCGTACAGAATTTCCAGGCCATTCAACGAGACCCTGAGTTTCGCCTCAGACTTTGCGCGGGGCGACTACAAGAGGAGGATACTGAACTACAACGATGACGAGATTGGTTCGCTGCAGAAGGCGCTTAATATCATGGCTGATACAATTGTTCAGACAATTGAAGACCATGTGATGGAACAGAAAAAACTTGAAGCCACCCTGAACAGCATAAGTGACGGCATAGCAATGGTGGATTCTGACAGGCAGATTGTAATTTATAACAATTCGTTCCTGAACATGCTTGGAATAACCGCTGAACTAAACGGGAAACAGTACTTTGAGATTATCCGCAACAGCACCCTGAACGGAAGGATAAACAAAAGCCTGCAGTCGGGTGAGAAAGATTTTTTTGAGATTGAAACTGCCGGGGAACATTTTTTTGAAGCGGTAGTGAGCCCGATTAAAAAAGAGAAGGTCATACAGGGAATACTTGTCGTTCTTCATGATATCTCTGAAAAAAGAAAGATAGAAAGGATCAAGTCCGACCTGGTGAGCAACGTGTCCCATGAACTGAAAACGCCCATTGCGATCATAAGGGGATACCTTGAGACGGTTAAGGAAAACTATGAGAACCGCGCAATGACCATGAACTTCATTGACCGCGCCATTGAAAACGTAGACAGGCAGAACGCCCTGATACAGGACATCATCAAGCTGAGCATGATCGAGTCAACCCGCGAGTTTGAAAAGGAGACAATCGATATCAGGGCGATAATTGAACGCTGCCTTGACCTCCTTGCCCCGAAGATAACAAAGAAAGAGATCAACCTCGTAAACAGTTTTGGAGCAGAGATAGATTATACTGTCACTGCCAACCACTTCCTTGTTGAGGAGATTTTTTTCAACATTATAGATAACGGCATCAACTACAATTCGGACAGGGGCACTCTGGCAGTTGAGGGTTCGCAGTCCGGGGATAAGCTCATTATAAAAATATCCGATACTGGCATCGGCATACCTGCTGAGTTCAAAGAGAGGATTTTTGAACGCTTCTACCGGGTGGACAGGAGCAGGTCAAGGGCAACCGGCGGGACAGGCCTGGGGCTCTCCATAGTAAAACATGCGGCAATGGTTTTAGCATGGGATGTTTATGTCGATTCAGATAATGCAGGCAGTTCATTTACAATCATTGCAAAGAGAGATGTTGCGCAGCAAAGCTGAGGTAATGCCCGCAACGTGTCAATCCCCCTTACCCGAGCCTCTTTCTGAACCTGTACCTGAGAACCAGCCCGGCCATGTTAAGTGCAAGAACCATACCGATGAGTACAATAGCCGTTCCATACTGAAGATGCCTTGTGGCCTGAATATGCGTACCTGCGGTTGCCATGACGTAAATGTGATAGGGCAGGGCCATGACCTGGTCATAGACTGAAACAGGGATGTCCGGAGAAAAGAATGCTGCGGCAGTAAACATTATGGGCGCGGTCTCACCGGCTGCCCGGCCCAGCGAAAGCATGATTCCTGTCATGATACCCGGCATAGCTCCGGGCAGGATTACCCTGTAAATTGTCTGCCATTTTGTTGCGCCGAGTGATAGCGAAGCTTCCCTGTATGTGGCAGGGACAACCTGCAGCGCCTCCTCTGTTGACCGTATAATCACAGGCAGGTTGAGAAGGCCCAGCGTAAGTGATCCTGCAATGATTGAAGTCCCAAAACCGAAAAACACAACAAAGAGGGCAAGGCCGAATAATCCGAAAACGACAGAGGGTACGCCTGCAAGGTTGTTTATTCCAAGCCTGACAATTTTTACTATCCTCGGTTTTTTTGCGTATTCTGTCAGGTAGATAGCCGTACATACTCCTACCGGGATGGATATGAGCGATGAGCCGATCATGAGGTAGAAGGTGCCGATGATGGCGGGTAGTATTCCCCCTTCAGTCATCTCATTGCGCGGCGCCTGGCTTAAAAACTCCCAGCTTATGGCTGAAATGCCTTTGATAAAAATAAAACCCAGTATAACAAAGAGCGATGCGACAACAACCAGCGTCCCGAACCGGATTAAGGTAAATCCCGCATCCTGTATAATATCTGCTTTTCGTTTCATGATAGTTTTCTTCTTCCTTTATTACTCCGCCCCCACTGTCATTGCGTGACATCTCCTCCATCTATGGGGGAGAAAAAAGAGAGGGCGTATTCACCATGATCTCAATCTGCCTTACCCGGTACAGTGACAAATAGTAGTCCACGATATTCACCCGCCGCCACCGGCGGCGGAAACAACATAGCCTGAATGCCTTACCCTGTACAGTGACAAATAATCAGCCATGATCTTCACCCGCCGCCCCGGCGGCGGGAACCTCATCCTGCCTTAAAATTATACCTGTTGGATAAATAATCCGCCAGTATATTAAAGATAAACGTAATGATAAAAAGTATTATGCCGATTGCAAATAACGCCCTGTAGTGTGTGCCGCCAACCGATGCCTCTGCCATCTCGGCAGCGATGTTTGATGTTAGCGGCCGGACCGCGCTGAATATAGAACCTGGCATTACAGCCGCGCCCCCTGCTACCATGAGTACAATCATGGTCTCGCCGATTACCCTGGATATGCCGAGTATGATCGCCGTGTATATGCCCGAAAGCGAAGCGGGTATTGTCACATGGACCATGGTCTGCCACCTGTTTGCGCCGAGAGCATAGGATGCCTCTTTAAGGCTGACCGGCACTGATGATATGGCGTCCTCCGAAATGCTTGCAATTGTGGGCACTGCCATGAATGCCAGCATGATTGCAGCATTGAAAAGGTTGAGCCCCGAGTCTATGTTGAATTTCTCCATCAGTAATGGCGCGACTACCACCATTCCGAAAAATCCTATGACAACCGATGGAATTGACGCGATAATTTCAATGAGGGGTTTCAGTATCTCCCTTGTCCTGCTCCCTGCCAGTTCTGAGATGTAAAGTGCCACTGAAAGGCTAAGTGGGATTGCAATTGCCGAGGCCAGAACTGTTATGGATACAGACGATACAATGAGCGGCATTATTCCGTACCTGGGATTATTGCTGGTGGGGTACCATTCCCTGCCGAAGATAAAGTC
>CAYTSF010000150.1:294-7837 GCA_964440335.1 uncultured Leptospirales bacterium | reverse complement strand
GTTTTTCTTTCAGTTCGTACTTCATAGATCAAACCTCGCTGTTTTTGTTATCATAAACATGGTTACAACAGGAAGAATATAATGTAAATAAGTTTACAGTGTGCAGGATGTAAAATTTCTCAGCAGGTCAATTAACCTGCGTGTGCAGTTAAATCAGTTCATGTTGAAAATAGTGCTTGCGTTTAATATTCAGGCGCATTTATAAACTTATGTCTACAGGGCTGTATATAAAGCATGTGTGAAAAGAGGGGGAGTAACCTCATGAAAAACAATAATTATTCGGCAGCAATAGTTGAATCTACATACAGGGGGGGAAGGTTCACGTTTTACCTTGTCATCTTCCTCGCCATGGTTCTGCTTGTAGGTTTTTTCGCATATCAGAATAAGGCCCCTTTCGGATACGTATTTAATGTAAGGCATCTTGTCTTACTGCAGCCTGTTGCGCTTTACTTCCTGCTGGCATGGACCCTGTTTTATGAAAAGATAACCATGACAGAGGAGGGGTGTATTCAGAGAAGGTTTTTTGTTAAAAGGAAAATCAGGTGGAGGGATGTGCAGAGTGTCCGTTTCAAGAGCAGTTCGCCATCTGTTATAAGGTTGTATGGTAAAAAAGGACCCGCCGTGGTTATCAATTCATGGTACCGGGACTTTGACCTGCTGGAAGATTTTTTACAGCGGAAACTCGAGGGCGTTTCAGGGCTCAGCTACCGGGACGCTGTCGTCACAGGTTCGGCAACCGGGAGAATGACCAGGCTTGAAGAGCTGCCTGAAGGATTGCTGGGGCTGGTGTACCTGCTCTACTCCATAATCTCAACGGTCTATCTGCTGGCAAAATTTTCTGTGGTGAAATGATGGTAATGAGTAATGGATCAGCCTTCTTTGCGTTTTGCGAGAATAATCCCCAGTTTCAGTATTACCCGGTGCATGAATGAAAAGGTGAACGTGCGCTCTTCCAGGTTCGTGCGGCATTTACTGCACCTCTTCGAGTACCATGAGAATCCCTCACCACAACCGGGGCATTGCCACTTCTTCTCCTGGTCTGAAAGCCATTTCTTTACGCCATCCTTTTTTATGGACTCCAGGTTTGAATGGTTATCCCGTACATGGGGCAGCAGCTGTTCCACCTTCTTAAACTCAGCGAACAGGCTGCAGGGGTATAACTTGCAGTCTGTGCAGTGCTCAATTCTGCTGTTCATTGCGCACCTTCGTATGCGGCACGTTGAGCAGTTTACAAAAAGTGTCCCGGTTTTACATCCTGTACATTTAGTTGAATATGGCCTGCTTTCGTCGTAAGGTATGCCGCAGCTTTTATGAAACTTTCTAACTGTTGATTCGTTCCAGAATTTCGAGAGCCTGGTTCTTTTACCGGTTTTGTATGCAATCATGATATCACACGCCCCGCAGTATATTCCGCAGTATGAATCATAGTTGAAATTGTCCATGGGCCTCCCCCGAACGCAGGTTTTTCATGATAAATATAGCAATCCCCACAGCCTTTTGTATATTAAACAAAAAAAACTCCTTGCTTTTATGCGTATTTATAGCAGTATTTATCAGACTTGTTTCCAAACCGGAGTTTGATACCTTCAGGCAGACTGAAGATGGTTCTTTATAAGGGGCTCCGCCCTTATACCCGGCCATAAAATGAGATGCAGCAAGTCCAATGAATAATAAAAAGGCTCCATTTTTGGATTAACTTTTTATAAAGGATAGAGATGGCAGAACACGGTAAATTCACGGACCTCAAAGAGCAGGAGAAGATCCAGCGCAAGAACCTTATACTCGATGTGGCAGAGAAGATATTTTCACAGAAACCCTTTGATGATGTAAACATGCGCGACCTGGCAAAGGAGGTGGGGATATCACCCGGCTCAATATATACCTACTTCCCTGACAAGGAATCGCTATACGTTGAGGTTTCACTCAGGGGGTACGAGCGCGCTGTATCGATCATGAATGAAATGGTCAACTCCGGCAACGACACCCTGGACAAGGTTGCGGTTCGCTACATGGAGGAGATGATTGACAACTACGACTACATGCGCATAGTCCAGCACTGTGTAATGGACGGCAAGTTCAGGACGCAGGAGTCCATAGATCAGCTTAAAGATGTCTCGCGCGAGCTCTTCGCTGTTTTTGACCGGATACTGACAAAAGAGACCGGTACCAGTAACCTGAGGCTCATGACACACCTGATATTTTCAGTGCTTAACGGCATAGTCTTCACCTTCGGCAAGTACCCCGGCAGGACCAGGGAGGAGGGGGTGGCCCACATGAAGCGCCTTGCAGGGCTTTTCATTACATTACTAAACAAAGAGAGAACAGGAGCGGGGGAACCATGAGTGATGAAAGAAAAAAAATAGTTATTGCCGGGGCCGGATTCGCCGGGCTCTTCGCGGCCAGAACCTTTTTCGGTAAAAACGTGGACGTTACAGTAATTGACAGAAACAATTTCCATACATTCAACCCTCTGCTCTACCAGGTGGGCGCAGCGGAACTCGAAGCGGCAGAGGTGGTGTACCCTGTACGCTCGGTCTTCAGGAAGAGGAAGAACCTGAACTTTTTTATGGCAGGCATCACCGGCATCAACTCCGCGAAAAACATTGTCAGCACTGACAGGGGTAACGTGGCCTACGACTACCTGATCTATGCCATAGGAAGCAAGCCCGCATACTACGGCATCAAGGGGGCTGAGGAGAATACAATCACGCTCGGTTCTCTTGACGACGCACTCAGGCTGCGCAACCGCATACTCTGGTGCTTTGAAAAGGCATCGGCTTCCGGTGATGCTGAAGAGATAAAGAGGTACCTGACATTTGTTGTAATAGGGGGCGGGCCCACTGGCGTTGAGTTTGCGGGTGCATTTGCCGAGCTTGTAAAGGGCCCCTTGAGTAAAGATTTCCCCGGCCTTGATCTTACAAACGTGAAGATCATTCTTCTCGATGGCGCAAAAAGGCTGCTTGGTGTTTACAGTGAAAAGTCAGGGGTATATACAAAAGAGAAGCTCGAAAAGATGGGAGTCACTGTTGTTCTCAACTCGCCGGTTGAGCGCATCGGCAAAGGGGAGGTCGTTGCAGGCGGTGCGAAGATAAAGGCCGAGACCATACTCTGGTCAGCCGGGGTCAGCGCAAAGGAACTCCCCTGGGACATAAAGTTTTCTGACCGCAGGGACGGCAGGGCTGCTGTAAGGAAGTCCCTGCAGCATAAGGATGCCGACAACATTTTCGTGTGCGGAGACCTGGCGTTCTTTGAACAGGAGGGCAAACCTGTTCCCATGATGGCGCCTGCCGCAACAAGCATGGGGATTCATGCAGCGAAGAATATCCTCTCCATGATAAAAGGGAAGGCCCCGGCAGAGTACAGGTACAAAGACAGGGGGTCCATGGTTACCATAGGCCGGAACTCGGCCGTGGCAAAGATGGGGAGCTTCGAGATGAAGGGTTTCCTGGCATGGGTATCATGGCTTCTCATACATATCATGTACCTCATTGGATTCAGGAACAAGCTTTTTGTTGTGATAAACTGGGCGCTGGACTATTTATTTTTCGAGAGGTCAGGCAGGATGATTATCCCGTCACAGGCAGGTGACGGGATGCGAGGCACGCCTCAGTCAAGAAGGAAGTAGAGTGACATGGACCTGAACTCCTCGTTTTTGTTCAGGAAGAGGGGATACTTCGCAGGCCTGAACATGTGGGCCTGTGACTTCTTCAGCCTGGGCATCATTGCCTTGATCCGTTCCTCCATGTCCGGCACAATTTCATGCGGCTCGCACCCTGAAAGGAGAACCGGGCAGTTTACCTTTGAAAGTTCATCGAGCAGGTAACTGTGCCCGGAATCGAGAAACCTCTTCTGCATGGCTGTATCATCGTCAAGGATCCGTTCCCACTTTGATCCATTCATATATTGATAGCGGCTCTTTAAATCGCTGTTTTTGATCTTCTCCCTGTAACTGACAAGGCTGTCCAGGTATGCATGGTCGGGCATGGTGCCGGGGACTCCCTCGGCAAGAATGTTCTGTATACAGCCGGGATTAACGATAGCCATATTCAGCGCAATGAGCCCGCCCCCCCCGATGCCGATAATTGCTGTTCTTTTGATTTTGTTTTTGTCCAGCAGCTCGCACAGGGTTACAGCGTGGTCAAACCAGAAGTTATCTGAGGCGCCGGTACCATCAGGGGATTTGCCGTGGCCTGCCAGGTCAACCGTAACAGTTTTGAAGTATCCTGAGAAGTATTTGAGCTCTGTATCAAAAATCCTGGATGACTGGCCGTTATCGTGAATCAGCAGCAGATTATTTATATTGTTGTCTGAAAGGGTATTTATTATATTGTATGAAATCTTATGGTAACTGTTTTTATATGAAGACATATCCCGTTCCTGTTCCTGGCTTTCAGGGTAAAGTCTGGCCCCTGTTCGTATTACAGAAAAAAACATGGCACGGTAATTTTCAATAATTTAATTACTACATGAAGAAAATAATGGAGCTGATGCAAAACTCCGTTTTGTGACGGTTGGTGAGTGCAGGGATTACGGCTATGGTTGAAGATAAAATGTACAAAAACGACAATATGATATTTGAAGGTATTGCCCTCATAGGCAAAGGCTGTATGATCCTTTCTGCAAATGAAAACCTGGAGCAGATCACAGGGAGTGACATGCTCAGGTCGGGCAGGCTCTGCGTGAAACAGCTAACAGAGGTGGGGGAGTGCCGGTCATGTTCTATCTGCGATGAAACGGACTTGGCGGGTATATCGGTTTTTACCGGCGTGAGGAACCTCAATGGCAGCGAGTACTATATCAGGCTGAGGCTTCTGCTCGATTCAGCAAGCGGCGGTCCCCTGGCCGTAATCAGGCTTGTGCCCGCATCGATGAAAGACGCGGTCACTGTGAACATCAGGAATTTCATGGAGCTTTACGTTAAGACCCTGGAATCCCTGAAGGTTTTACCCTGGAGCCTTGATGCCGCGAGTATGAAACTCTACAACATATTCGGGAGCAGTCTTCCGGAAAGGAGCGACCTTTCATGCGTGGATTTTGACGGCTGGCTTGAAGTTGTTCATGAAGAGGACGTGGAGAAGTGTATGCCGGCACTGGGCGGTTATTTAAACGGTACCCTCTCTGACCTGAACATTGAGTACAGGGTAATGAACGGTAATGGCGGCTGGATGTGGATCAGGACAACGGGCAATGTGTCATCACGCGATGCAAAGGGGATGCCGCATATAATGCTCGGCTTCAACCAGGACATTACCGACCTGAAAATGTATGAGGAGCAGAACAGGGTCAGGGAACAGAAGCTCAGGGAGAGCGAGAGCAGGCTGAAGAATGCCATGATCCTTGGGAGGATGTCTCCGTGGGAATATGAGTTTAAAAGCGACAGGTTTATTACCGACAGGCAGATGTCGGCAATGTGGGGATACCTGGACCATTACGAAAAGAACATGCCCATAACCAGGGAACAGCTGGGCGATAGGATACACCACGAAGACAGGAAATACGCGATTGATCATTTCAACAGGGCGATTGAAACGGGTGAAAGCTTTGAACTGGTATTCAGGATCGTGGTGGACAACCGGGTAAAGTACATGCACTTCATTGGTGAGCCTGTCGCAGAGAAGGGCGTTTTTGTGAAAATAATCGGCGTGGTACAGGACCTGACCGCGCTGAGGGTTCTTGAATCAAAACTGGAAAGGAAATACGAGGGCCTTAAATTCATAACTGACAGGATCGGCATAGGCCTCTGGGACTTCTCTGTTCCGGAGATGACACTTTACCTCATGAACAACGAGTACCAGATGGGAAGCATTGGCGAGGATTCACTTGTAATTACATTTGATACGCTTTTTAACAGGATACACCCTGAGGACGTGCTCAGGTCGCGTTCGGTATTTGAATCCATCATTAAAGGATCGCAGGACGTGGCAGAGATCGACATGCGCTTCAGGGTACAGAAGGACTACAAGTGGTTCCACGTATCATGCGTTGTAAACAGCAGGGACGAGGCAGGAAAGCCTTTAACAATAAGGGGGCTTTTCCAGGACATAACAGAGAAGAAGGAAATCGAGTACAAGCTCTACCAGTCGCAGAAGATGGAGGCAATAGGGAGGCTTGCCGGAGGCGTGGCCCATGACTTCAACAATATCCTGCAGGTCATCCTGGGATACGGCAGCCTGGCGCTCATGGACGCTGACAATGACAGCGAGATGTTTGAATTCATAAGCAACATTGTTGACTCGGGCGAGAAGGCCAGGAACCTGGTGAGGCAGCTGCTCCTCTTTGCCCGCAGGGAGAAGTTCAACCCCAGGCTTGTTTCGGTCAATGAGCTTATTTCGGGGCTTGCCATGATGCTCAAGAGGGTCATAGGGGAGAACATCACACTGAATTTTATCCCGGACAAAGAGGTCATGAACATATACGGCGATTCGGGCCAGCTTGAGCAGGTAGTGATGAACCTCTGCATAAATGCCCGCGACGCCATAGGCGAGGCTGGAATAATCATAATCAAGACCAAGGACGTACTCATAGACCAGGAGTGGCCCTGTTTTGACAGTTCCATGCCGCCTGGACATTATGTGATGATAAGCGTTTCTGACAACGGCAGCGGAATCCCCGGAGAAAACATTCAGAAGATATTCGAGCCTTTCTTCACGACCAAGGAAAAACACCACGGTACGGGCCTGGGGCTTGCGACAGCGTATTCAATAGTGAAACAGCATAACGGCTTTCTTGACCTGCACAGCATTGAGGGTAAGGGGAGCACATTTACCATATACCTGCCTGTATATGAAGAGGTCGACGAACCGGCGCGTTCATCGGAGAGGCATGTGTCCGAGAGGATTTACAGCGGCCGCGGGACGATCCTTGTGGCGGAGGATGACGAACTCATACGCAGGTACACGCAGAGGATACTCACCGATTCAGGATTTAATGTGATCACGGCAGCCGACGGGATGGAGGCCGCGCGGCTTTATGCAAAGAACAAAGAGAATATTGACATGCTCATACTCGACGTGGTCATGCCCAAAAAGAACGGGTGGGATTTGTATAAATCAATAAATGGCCCTGAACTGAGAATACCCGTGGTGTTCATGAGCGGCTACGACGAGAACCTGCTGCCGGGTGATTTCAGCAGCGGGAGCCCCATGCGTTACGTGCAGAAGCCATTCAAGTATTACTCGCTCATTGAGGCCATACAGCAGCTTATGGAGAGGGGCAGGTAGGGGGATGGACTGGTTCATGTTTGGCCGGAACTGGTATTTGTTCAACAAAATATATGAACAGTATAGATGAAAGTGTTAACAGGATAACCAAAAATGCCATCCGGATAACGGAAAATATGGACAGTATAGATGAAAGTGTCAACAGGATAACCAAAAATGCCATCCGGATAACGAAAAATGTGAACAGTATAGATGAAAGTGTCAACAGGATAACCAAAAATGGTCATCCGGATAAGGGAAAGTGCTGACAGGATAACAGAAAGTGGCGTCCGGATAAGGGAAAGTGCTGACAGGATAACAGAAAGTGGCGTCCGGATAAGGGA
>CAYTSF010000150.1:0-194 GCA_964440335.1 uncultured Leptospirales bacterium | reverse complement strand
AAGTGCTGACAGGATAACAGAAAGTGGCGTCCGGATAACAGAAAGTGACGACAGTATAACTGAATCTTAAGGTGAAATTATCTGGATACTGAAGTCTTGAAAATTCAGCGGAAAGTTTGACTACGAAACCTGGAACCCCTTCTGGGACAAAAGGGTGAACAGTTACACAAACGAGTTTGACTACAGCCAGACAG
>CAYTSF010000149.1:4377-7971 GCA_964440335.1 uncultured Leptospirales bacterium | reverse complement strand
ATGTTATGCGGAAGGGGCAGGAATCGAACCTGCCGCTGCAGTAAACTGCAGCCTACGGTTTTGAAGACCGCGGAAGCCACCAGACCCCATCCTCTTCCATGTATTACTGCTGTTTCTTTAAAGTCGCAACCCTTGCAAACCCGGCGTAGTCATTCAAAATAGATACGCTGAAGCCGCTGGCAGCACCAGTCTCCTCAACAAAGGCCCTCTGGTCGCTGCCTATCTCAAGCAGCAGCACTCCATCGTCATAGAGGTGCTGACCCGCGCCTGTTATGATCTTACCTATGACCTCCCTGCCGCTGTCAGCGCAGTAAAGCGCCTTCGCCGGTTCAAAGTCAAGCTCCTTCTGCAGGGTCCCCGCAAGGTTGATATCAACATATGGGGGATTGGACACTATGAGGTCAAAAACTTTTCCGTCAAAGGGTGAAAAAAGATCACCATGAACAAAGTGAATTTTATCCTGCCCGATAAGCTTTTCAGTATTTTCCTTTGCCACGTCAAGCGCCATGCCTGAAATATCAGACGCTGTAATCTCAAGGTCAGGCCTGGACTTCTTCAGGGATATTGCAATGGCCCCTGAACCGGCGCAGAGGTCAAGCACCGAAGCTCCCATGCCTGCCCAGTAGAGCGCCATGTCAACGAGCAGCTCGGTCTCGGGCCTGGGGATGAGCACGTCCCTCGTAACAAGAAATTCAAGGGAGTAGAATTCCTTTACGCCGGTGATGTATGCCACTGGCTCGAAGTTCTGCCTGCGCTCAATGAGTCTGTCTATTGCGGAGATTTCGGTTTCTGTGAGTTCGCGGTTTGTGTCGGTTAAAATTTTGTACCGCTCAATGCAGAGGGCATGGGCCGCCAGTACCTCGGCGTCGAGCCTTGATGTGTGTATGCCGGTTTTTTCTAACAGCGATGTTGCATTGCCCAGGTATTCGCCAAGTTTCATGGTCACTTCACGGTTTTAAGGAGGGATTCGATCTCGGCCTTCTTCAGGGCCTCTACCAGGTCACCCATTTCACCCTCGAGTACCTTTTCCAGGGAGTAGAGGGTAAGCCCGATGCGGTGATCGGTTACCCTGGACTGCGGGAAGTTGTATGTCCTGATCCTCTCGCTCCTGTCGCCCGAACCGACCTGGGACTTGCGCAGTTCCGATTCCTTTGCCATGCGCTCGCTGTTTGTCTTCTCCAGCAGCCTGGCCTTGAGTACGCGCAGGGCCTTGGCCCTGTTCTTGAGCTGCGACTTCTCATCCTGGCATGTTACAACCATGCCCGTGGGTATATGGGTAATCCTCACCGCAGAGTCAGTGGTATTTACAGACTGTCCGCCATGTCCCGACGACCTGTACACATCGACCCTGATGTCGTTCTGGTCGATCTCCATCTCGTCCTCCTCTGCCTCGGGCATAACCGCGACTGTAACAGCGGAGGTATGGATGCGCCCCTGCGACTCGGTGGCCGGTACGCGCTGGACCCTGTGTACGCCAGACTCGAACTTCATCGTGTCATAGGCTTCCGGGCTCCTCAGGGAGAAGACAACCTCCTTGTAGCCGCCAAGCTCACTGGAACTGGCGTCGATAAACTCGACCTTCCATCCGCGAAGCTCCGCATAGCGCGTGTACATCCTGAACAGGTCTGCGGCAAAAAGCGCCGCCTCATCGCCGCCCGTACCTGCCCTTATCTCGATGAGTATATCTTTCCCCGAATCGGGGTCTTTGGGCAGCAGCATGACCAGGAGCTTTTCATGCATTTCATCAATCTTTGCAGCCAGCTCGGATATTTCAGCCTGGAGCATCTCGCGCATGTCAGGGTCTTTTTCCGTCTCCATGAGCTCCCTGCTGTCTGCAAGCCCCTGTTTCATTTTAATGTATTCGTTAAATCTTGAAACTACGGGCGAAAGATGGGAATGTTCTTTGTTCAGGTCACGGAACCTCTTCTGGTCCGAAATAACATCGGGCTTGCTGAGCTCGGACTCGATCTCCTCGTACCTTTTTTTTATTTCCTGCAGCTTTGCATCCATAGTGGCCCCTGGATAAAAAAATAAGCGGTATACCCGCTTTTTTCCAAAAAATAAAAGATTTATTTAATGCGCTCCCGGGAGGACTCGAACCACCGACACACGGTTTAGGAAACCGCTGCTCTATCCACCTGAGCTACGGGAGCGGATAAATTATCACGAAAACATATGCTTTCTTTTTGAAGCAATTACACGCTGGAAGTCACGGATATTCTTTAC
Source organism: uncultured Leptospirales bacterium (assembly GCA_964440335.1). Taxonomy (GTDB): domain Bacteria; phylum Spirochaetota; class UBA4802; order UBA4802; family UBA5550; genus JAAYBQ01. The sequence goes on along the minus strand of CAYTSF010000149.1, from coordinate 5,745 downwards.
TACCACCCTGTCTTCGTAGAGGTCAATCTTGCCAACACGTGTCAAATGTGTCAATTCTTTTTGTGCATCCGCCTCTACCATTCCGGCCCAGCTTGCGATCTGCTGGGTATTCACGTTCAGGTTTATCTCGTTTTCAAAATCGAACTGGGGATTCTGTTCCGCCAGCATGACCATAACATCCATCACCTTGAACGACGGCTCTTCAAGCAGGAGTATCATGAGCCTCCTCTTGGCATCATATATCCTCTTTGAAAAAATAAGCAGAAGCTTGTATGCCAGCTGCGGATTGCCCTGTAAAAGGGTGTCAAAATTGTCCCTGTGGAACTTGAGCACCCTCACGTGCTCCATGGCAATGGCTGTGGCAGACCTGGGCTGCTCCTCGAGAATCGCCATCTCGCCGAAAACGTCACCAGGGCCAAGAACGTCAATGGTCTTTTCCCTGTCATTTATTATACGCGCAATCCTGACCCGTCCCTTCTGGATAAAGTAGAACTCGTAGCCCGGTTCATATTCGCAGAATATTATCTGGTTCGGGGAATACTCCGCACCGAATCTGCCAAAAAATTTTTCGTCAAGTTCGAGCATAATTTACCTTTTCTGCAAAGCCTTGATCCTGTCCATGGCCTTTGCGTTAATTGAATCCTTGGGGCTCATGTTCAGGGCTTTGTTATAGTACACTACAGCCTTGTCCGCCTGGCCTGCAGCCTCAAAGATACGGCCGATGTGGAAAATAGACCCTTTGAGTTTATCCGAGTCAGCGAAACTTTTTGTTATTTCTGCAAAGTAGTTCATGGCCGCCTTGTAGTCCTTCGTCTCAAAGCAGCAGACACCGGCGTTGTAATATGAATCTATGTAGAATTTCAGTTCATGGGGGCTTGAAGGTTTGCCTTTGCCCATGATTTCTTTAAATGTTTCGAGCGCAGCGCTGAAATTGTTCATATCCATGCTTGCCTCGGCCTTTTCAAATATGTCCTGGGTAGAGGGGCCTTTCTTTGCAGCCGCAGGGGCGTCATCAATGGCAAAATCGCCAAAATCGTCATTACTGTCATCAGAGATAAAATCATCCATCTCGCTTGAAAAATCAGAAGCAAATGAAGAGTCTGCCGATGCCTGGCTTTTTGCCGGCGCGGCCTGCTTTTTGTTATTTGCGGGTTCATCGTCAAAGCTGAAGACGTCGTCGCCGTCATCCATCGTGAAATCATCAAAATCCGAGGGTGATGCCTCAACCGCCTTTTTCTTTGAAGGCTCAGGGGCTGCCGGGGCTCCGCCGGAACTTATGGTCCTGATCCTGTCCATGGCGATCTTTGCATAATCCGTGTCGGGGTAGTATTCCATATATTTTTTAAAGGCATAGGATGCCTTTGTGAA
>CAYTSF010000149.1:0-4277 GCA_964440335.1 uncultured Leptospirales bacterium | reverse complement strand
CCCAGCGCAGACTTTACCCCGAAGAATTCCCCCTGGCGCACCTCTTCTTTAAGTTCTTCGCCTGTATCGATCTTGGTGTATGTAAGAAGCACCCTTCCTGATTTAAGGATGTAGATATATTCGCTCTTGTCATTCTCGAAATATATGATGGAGCCGGGTTTATAGACCCGGGTGAGTATTCCGCCCTGTATGCTACCGCCCATACCTCTCCTTCCACCTGTTAGTATTGAACCGGCAAAAATGGAAATTTTTTCTTATAGCCAATGGCCCTGTAGATCCTGCGCAACAAACCATGGATATCACCGATCACAAGCTTCTCTACTCCGTCAAAAACTATCTCCTGGTATTTTACGCCAAGAGACTCAAAGAGCGGCGCAAATTCCGCGTCGCCATATGCAGGCATTCCGTTAATAACAACAAGCATGATATTCTTCATGTCCGCAGTAATGACCGAATTGACGTACGAGCCCCCCTTGTCCTTTACAACCACAAGGTCAGCCACATACCCGGACCTGATCTCTCCGTGGCCGGCCAGCCTGAAAGCCTTTGCCGGATTGACAGTAACCATCCTGTAGATTGTTTCGTCAGGAAGTTCCTCGGCATAAAGCTTTTTATATAATTTCTTGTCAAACATCATCTCGTAAAGCAGGTTTTCACCGCCAGACATGGACGAGTCGGTACCTATGCAGACATTGACCTTTTTCTCGAGCAGCATTTTTATGTTGGCGGTCTTGTTATACATGAACATGTTGGAGTCGCCGCACCATACAACAGAGGCGCCCTTCTTTTTGATGAGGTCCATATCGCTCTCAGAAAAGGCAAGGCCGTGGACAAGCACTGAATGATCGCCGAGGCCCCCCTTCTTATCAAGGACCTTCACATCCTGAAGGGTTTCACTGTCAAAACCCTCTGAGCAGTGGGTTATGAATGGTATATCGTTATCAACTGCTTTTTTGTATTCCACCTCTATGCCCTCACCCCAGGCCAGGTAGAACGATGCGATTGAATGGGCAAGGGCAAAATGGCGTATGGCCTTCAGGGGAAGCAGGTCATAAAACTGGTCTCCGACAAAATGCGGCATATGGTCAGATACGGTTGTAACGCCTGAAACCAGGTTCCTGTAGGCGCCCAGGAGGTAGAGGTCACGGTTTTCGATCTGGCACCTCTCCTGGTAAACAGGCGCGCTCTTCAGGTCATTGTCCCATGGAAGCCAGTTCTCGTAGGGGCCGTTTCCGACCTTTGGATAATAATTTCCCAGCAGGTGGTCATGCGAATTTATAAGTCCGGCAGAGATTATCCCCGAAGCCTTGATTTTTATGGGGCTACTAATATCCTTTTCTGATACAGCGGAAATCTTTCCGTTTTCAATCAGGATATTGGCCGATTCCGATGTTTTGTCCGGATTCAGGATAGTTGCACCTGAAATCACCCATTTTTTCATCTCTAATTCCGCCTTTTTAATAATATTTAGGATACCAAAAATTTCAAGTCAAGCAAAAATAACCTATGCATTCTTTTGCGAAACTGTGTTTCGCGCATTCAACAGAACTGTTGAGAGGTTTCATGCAGGGGCTGCGCCCCTGCACCCCTTTATTATACTTATAATAATCACTTCAAAAGCAATAATGCCTGTGCATTCTTTCGCGAAACTGTGTTTCGCGCATTCAACAGGACTGTTGAGAGGGTTTTCATGCAGGGACTGCGCCCCTGCACCCCTTTAAATATCCAGGCCCAGAGCCTCACTGCATTACTAAAATCAGCTCCTTGCAGGCAGATACTTCAGGGGGTTCTCTGCCTTCCCTGCCCGACCGATCTGAAAATGCAGGGTGGAATCGTTACTTATCCGGCCGAGCCTGCTGCTGCATGTCACAGAATCCCCCTCCTTAACATTAATCTGCTCCATGTTCGAATATATGGTAACATACCTGTCGTCATGCGATATGATGATATACTTCCCGTAACCCCTCATGTACCCGATCTTTTTAACCACGCCGTCAGCAGAGGCATATACATCGGCGTTGGGTGCCCCCTTGATGAAAATTCCAATGGATTTGGCCCCTGAATCACCGTCCTGTTCACATTTTTTAATCTTTTTAAGGGGCCATTTAAAATCGGGTTTCTCCTTCCCTGCTGTTTTGTTCTTTTTTTCAGTTTGCCTGGTATTTTTTTTATCGACCACGGCGGTCTTTTTCTTCGCAGAATCTCCGGGCACTTTGAGTTTCATTCCGGGTACGATCTTTGAATTTTTAATATTATTCAGGTCAATGATTGCATCAGGTGAAACCCTGAATTTTTTCGCAATGCTGTAAATGGTATCGCCCTTACGGACTGTATAGGTCGCAGTTGATGTTATGTCACTATCACTTTCAGCTCCATCTGAATCATGCCTGACGCATGTTTCAACATCCTTCGCCTTCCCTTTACCCGATTGCGCCTTTTTTTCGCGCGCCTCAAGGCCTGAATTCATAGTTACAATGATCAAAAGGAAAACGAAGCTTTTCAAAATAGAGCTCCGTCTCTTCATTACCCATCCCTGGATGCCCGTTGCGGGCATAATTACCCTTATTCACATTATCGAAAGCCGTCTCTTTATAGTTTAGCATATTTTTTTTAAAATTTCAAATTTGCGCATTTTGTCGGGGATTATGGATACACCTGCGCCCTGCCAGTTTTTATACCTTGACAAAATTCAAATTTTTCCGGACACTTGTCCGGAAATTCCATCCGTCACAATGTCTCCTTTGACACAGTGACGGTAATGATACCGGGGGATGTGGACCATGGAACAATTAACAGATAAAATCAAACTGCTCACAAACGGGAAATACACCCTGCCATGGTGCAACTGCCTGCTCATAGAAGACGAAATAAACTGCCTCATTGACTCGAGCCCCACGGAAGAGGAGTTCAGGCACCTGGAGGGGATTAACATTGACCTGATAGTGAACAGCCACGCCCACACAGACCACAACTCGCGAAACCACCAGTTCCCCGGAGCAAAAATACTGCTTCACCAGGTTGAACATGCACGCGCAGCATCTGGCGAGCAATACCTGGCCGATTACGGATTCAACATGTACAACGCAGAGGATGTGCGGCCGCTTTACCTTGCGGCTGTAAAGTTTCATGCCAGGCCTGCCGATGGTACCATTTCAGACGGACAGGTAATATCCACGGGCAGCGTGGAGTTCCAGGTCGTACACCTGCCAGGGCACACCTATGGGCACTGCGGGTTCATCTTCCCAAGGGAGGGGTTCATGTTTACCGCAGACATCCATCCTGACATAATTACACAGTATGCCATGACCGACAGCAGCGTGGATGATTTTATCAATTCAATAAACAAGCTGCGCAGCCTGAGGCCCGATACTCTCATAGCCGGACATGGCAAGGCCGTAATCAAGGAGGATATCCTGCCTAAGCTCTCCGGTTACATTGATGAATTCTACCGCCGCGACGAGCAGATACTGGAACGCATCCGCGCCGGAAAGCACACGGTGCAGGAGATTGCAGATGACGGCATAACTTTTAAGGGGAAGTTCCCGCAGCCAAGAAGCATATACTGGCTGCATGAGTGCATGATGGACCTGAAACACCTGGAGCACCTTGAACGCGCTGGCGAGGTAAAACGTGACGGCGACAGGTTCTTCATAAAATAAAGATTCCCATGCAGCGCAGCATGTTACTATGCGCGGTCAGTACTGGTTTGATATACTTTTATTAAGCCCGAACAGGCAGAGCCTTGCACCCATCATTACCTGGAAACCGCTCACGTCAAGATCTGACATATAACTCTTGTAAAACGCCATTTGATACCCGACCTCGATATATGGCGAAACGAACTGCGACCATTCATACAATATACCGGTGCGGTACTGCACCATTAATCCATTCTCGCGCATCTCAATGTACTTGTCGGATACCGTCTTTGTGTAAACCTTCGAGTATGCTATGCCGTCACCGGCACCCAATGTATTGATCCATGACAACCGGAAGAAATTGAACGGCATAATATACTGTACTCCGCCGCCGAATGCGGTGTATGAATAAAAATCCTCACCCTCCTTCGGTCCGGTCAAACCGGTGGAACTCATCATCCCGAAGGCAAAGATGCCAAGGCCAGGCATTATGCCCACAGCAAGTTCAGCGCCGGAGCTGTACTGGTTTTTCAGGTCGCCTGCACTGTTATAGCCCAGGGCAATGTTCAGGTTCACGGCGCCGTATCCTGCAGCGCAGAGGTTAATGAGTATTATGATTGCGATAAGTTTATGTTTCAT
>CAYTSF010000148.1:0-7973 GCA_964440335.1 uncultured Leptospirales bacterium | reverse complement strand
GAAGGGGGCAGGGCAATTTGAACAATTTATTCTACAAAAAATTAACACTGACAGGAATGCTATAATCCCTGTTTTCAACAGGGGTTTTGTTTTGTGGATAGTATTTTACGGTATTGCAAAAAAAGGAAGGATTAATGCATATCAGAGGGTTTCATCCGCTTCTGTTACGGGATTATTATTTTCATCGTAAAAGGTGATTTTAAATTCGGTTCTTCTTTTGGGCGCGAAGAAATACTTCTGGTAGTTGTTTTTAAGAAAGGAAAATTCATGCAGCCTGTTTGTATCTTTAAGCGACAGCCTTACAATGCGCCTTGTGCAGGGTGCATTCATATGCGTGCTGTAAAGTTCAGGTCTGAATTCATTCATGTTTGCCACGTTAAGCTCGTCGAGGGCCCTGTATTTTTCAGGGGTGGTCATGTGGAGCTTACCCACGGTTTTAAAGAGAAAAAATATCCCTCCGCAGCATGCAATAATTAATACGGTGTGAAGCTTAAAATAAACCAAGGCAGCAGTTATAAGCAGCAGCCCTGCAAGCAGTAGGTCAAGCAGCAGGGTGTAAATATTCAGGTAAATATACCTGTATATTCTTACAGGGAGTTTAGCGTCGGGGCATGTCTCACCGACATGCCCCGTGGTCATTTTACTTGTTGATTGCTTCATAAAACTTCTGTACATACCCGGTCAGCTGCTCGTCTGTGCCGCCTGCGATCTGGATAAGTGTACTCTGTGTAAAGCCTTCATAATAAAAATAGTAAGTAGGGCAGAACATACCGCATATGCGTTCCATTACATAACCTACCTCTTTAACGCTCTGGGGAAGAACAACCTTCATGCTGCGGTTTGCAGGTATGCAATAGCAGATGATCTCCTCTTTTGTTTCGATGACCCTCATGTTTGTAACTGTCAGGAAACCCTTGACCCTGTAACCAAGTATTTTGTTGATTGCCCTTTGAATTTTTCCAAATGCTTTCTGAATAGGGTTGTTGCCTATATTCCAGAAATCCGCCTCCAGTTGAAACGCAATCTGTTCACCTGGTAATAGTGTTACTTTTTCAGCCATTGTACTCCTCCAATATTTTTTTCCGTGCAGACAGAGAAAAAACAATTCTCCGGGTGCATTTTACGTCAACATTGCGATAATGAATTGTCAAATACTTTTTTAACACAGAGGGGCTTTTCACCGCTATAGAAACGCATAAAACGCGGCACGGTTCTCCTGCCATTTTTATGCAATAATAAGCACGCTGAGCAACCGGGGTAAGGCCTGAGTTAAAGAAGGCCATGCAGGCTTTCGGTAAATAAAATATTTGCTTAAAACTGTTTTATATTATTCCGTGTACCAGGTTACGTTGATGATGCGCTTCCGGCGGAGGTAATAATGGATTACTCTGAATATACAGGCAACAGGGCCTCAGTCTCTGAATACATGCACACTGTTTCAGACGGGGTAAGCCTGCGCATAATAGATTTCACCCCGTACAGCATCGATCCCCGGAAACCGGTCATCCTCTTTGTCGCGGGGTGGATATCCCTCATTTCAGGATGGAAGAACTTCCTTGCTGCGGTTACACCGGCATACAGGGTAATATACGCAGAAACCAGGGAAAAGGACTCGTCCCTTGTACCCTGCATGAAAAGGGCATCCTTCACCATGCAGCGCATGATGGATGACATCGCAGACATGGTGAACGGGCTCATACCGCAGGGCACACCTTTCGTCATAGCGGGAAGCTCTCTGGGCGCCTCTGCCATCATGGAATACTGCATGACTGACGCGCGCAGGCCCATGTGCGCAGTGCTTGTGGGCCCTAACGCCGCGCTCAGGTTTCCCCGCTTCCTCATGAGCCTGGTACCCTTCCTGCACCCGTCGCTTTATTTTGCCGTTAAACCTATTGTTAAATGGTACCTGCGCAGATTCAGGGTAAACAGCGAGGCAGAGAAAGAACAGATCGCAAAGTACGAACTCACCCTGGACTACGCAAACCCCTACAAGCTGAAGAGAAACGCCCTGGCATTAAAGAAATGGAAGCTCACATCAACCGGTAAAATAGAAATCCCCTCACTGGTAATAGGCGCGACAACAGACTCGCTGCACAGCACCGAGCACCTTAAAGCAACCATGGCATTCTTCACAAAGGGGGAGTACATAGAGCTTGCAAGCAACAGGGAAACCCACAGTGCAAAGGCAGCGCAGGTGATAATGGATTTTATTGAAACGATGCGGTGATCGCACCCTCCGCACGGTCTCACTTCTACCCACATTTAAAGCTTTCAGCACTACGAAGCCCCCGGCAGAGATATTATTAATGATCATACACAAACATCTGCCACCCACGGAAGGGGTTTGTACACTTAAGAATGATCCAGAACCAGTAAAATTTATAAAGCCCCCTCCGGGGGAAGCCGGAATAAGCTAATGCACAGAACAGGTTTATCGGCTGGGGGCCGGAAAGGTTGAAACTGGAAGAAGTAAACTCTGCACGGCGGGGAGGAATTAGAAGAAGAAATAAAAAACCCCGGCTCGCAGGCCGGGGTTGATATTCAGTTCACTTCTCAACACACGTGCAGGGCAGAAAATCAATCCATGCTTTCCGGCCTGAACGCACCCTCGATCTTCTCCCTGAGTATATCGATGAATTCAAATACGGCCGGAACAACAACCAGTGTTATTACAGTCGACACTATGAGTCCCCCCATGATGGCAACGCCCATGCCTGTGCGGTACTTGGCGGCCTCGCCCGCGCCTATTGCAACAGGGAGCATACCAGCGAGCATGGCAAAGGTGGTCATGAGGATCGGCCTGAGCCTTACCCTGCCAGCGTGGAGTATGGCCTCCTTCCTGCTCTTGCCTGCCCGTACACCCTCAATGGCAAAGTCAACAAGAAGGATCGAGTTCTTTGTTACAAGTCCCAGGAGCATGACAAGTCCTATCATGCCGAACATGTCCATCATCTTGCCTGTGATAAGCAGCGCGAAAAATGCGCCAGCCATGGCCGGGGGCAGCGCGAAGAGGATGGTGAATGGCGTAATGAATGACTCGTAAAGGCTCGAGAGAACCAGGTATATGAAGATGATCGACAGCACGAATGCCACGACTATATTTTTAATCATATCCTTGAAGCTGTCCGCCTGCCCTATAAATGCATATGACACACCATCGGGCATGGGCAGTTCCTTCTCAAGGATCTCGGTTGTCCTTGTAATGGCTGTACCTATGGCGCCACCCTTTGCCAGGTTCGCAGAGACCTGCACTGTTCTTGCCCTGTCCTGGCGAAGTATGATCGAAGGGCTTGTGCCTGTTTTTCCTGTTGCTATCATCGACAGGGGTATCATGCGCATCTGCATGTTGGGCACCCTGGTTTCGCCGAATGCCGCCTGAAGGTTCCTCTGGCCGGGTTTGAGGCGAACGCGCACGTCGTACTCAAGACCCTTCTCCCTGTACTTGCCAGCCACCTCGCCTGCAACATGTATCCTGAGCTCGTAGCCTGCTGTCTTGTTGTTCACGCCGGCCATGAGCATCTTCTTCTCATCCATCCTGACCTGGAACTCGGGCATGCCGTCAGTAAGGCTTGTCTTCAGCTCTGTAAGGTCAGGAAGTTTTTTGAGCTTCTCGATTACCTTTCCCGCGTATTCGCTGAGCACGTTCAGGTCTTCACCCTTGATCGCAAGGATGTAGGGTTTATTGGTACCGCCTCCCCCCACACGTGTATACTGGTCAACCGAGGGCTTGGCGTAGGCAAAGTCCTTGAGTATATCCCTGATTACCTCCTTGAGCTCGGAAGTAGTCCTCTTGCGGTCATTCCTGTGTACCATGAATACACCAATGGACGCGGTGTTGGTTCCTGCTGTACCGGTACCCACCTGTACAGACATGTAGTTAAGCTCGGGGATTTTCTTTATCCGTTCAGCGATCTCCTGGGCAACCTTGTTGGTTGCGCTCAGGCTTGTTCCAGGGGGCAGCTCGATATTCACCTGGTATTCGCCTTCGTCAGGGTCAGGCTGAAAGGTCTTCTTGATATTTCCGAAAGCCACAAGGCTTAAAATAAATATTGCGGTGGTTATGCCCACAATTATCAGCGGCCGGTCTATGGAGAACTTTGCAATAGAAGTATACTTACGCTCAAGCCAGTTCTGGAACCTGTCAAATGCCCTGACAATAAAATTATTGGCTTTCCCCTTTGTCCCTGCGAAGTACGCGCTGAGGAGGGGTGCAACGGTCATGGCGTCAAAAAGGCTTATTACCATGGCGAATACAACTGTAAGCCCGAACTGCTGGAAGAACCTTCCAATTATACCTGAAAGGAACGCTATGGGGAGGAATACAGCGATGATCGTAAGCGATGTTGCAATAACCGCCAGCGCCACCTCCATGGTACCGATCTCCGCTGCATCGAAGGGCTTATGCCCCTCCTCTATCTTGCGGAATATGTTTTCACGAACGACGATCGCGTCGTCAACGAGAAGTCCTATTGTCAGTGAAAGCGCCAGGAGCGACATGACGTTCAGGGTAAACCCCATGAAGTACATAAGAACGAATGCCCCGAGCAGCGAGTTGGGGATGGCTATACCTGTAATAATTGTTGAACGTATATTTCCAAGGAACAGGTACACCACGAATATGGCAAGGAGGATACCGATTATCATGGTCTCCTTTACGTCATCAACGTTGTTCCTTATCATCTTCGCCGTATCATAGACAAAGACCATCTTCGAATTCTCGCCGATCTTTGTTATTATCCTGTTGGCAGGTTCTATCTTCTTCATGATCCCGTCGGCAACAGCGACGGTGTTTGCCCCTGACTGTTTGAAAATGTCAAGGATCAGACATGACATTGTCTCCCTTTTAACAAGCTTGCCGGTCTTTTTGTCTTTTGTTACGCCGTTTTCGCCGGGCTTCGCGTCTTTACCGGCTTCGAAGGGGTAATAGAGAAATGCCATGGTGGTCATTTCCACAAGGCCGTCTGTTACTGTGCCCAGCGTGCTGATTGTCGTTGGATTATTGTAGTCCCCTGAAAAAGAGACCACCGTATTCCGCAGCTGGTCAAGGCTTTTAAACTCCCCTATTGTCCTGAAAGATGTTACCATGTCTCCCCTGTCGTAATTTCCAACAGGGACGTTTGCGCCTGAATTCTGAAGCCTGCTCACAACAACCGTTGCGGGTATATGGTATTCATTGAGTTTGTTCCTGTCAAGGTCAACGTGGATCTCACGCTGTGTGCCGCCCGATATCCTGACCTGGCCGACACCCGGAACCTGTTCAAATATCGGTTTTATCTGTTCCTTTGCCACGTCGTACATCTCGCCCGGCGGCAGCTCGGACACGAATGCCAGGGTAATTACCGGCTGGTCTGTGAAGTCAAACTGCTGGACTATTGGTTCAGATTCAAGGTCGTCGGGCAGCTTGTTACGCGCCAGTGCCACCTTCTCCCTCATCTTCTCCTCTGCATACTTTATATCCGTGTCAAAGTCGAACTCGGCAACGACTATCGAAACACCATCCAAGTTGCGCGATGACAGCCTCTTGATGCCCGCGATGGTACTTACCTGTTCCTCTATGGGCTTCGTTATGAGTTTCTCAATCTCTTCAGGCGAAGTACCCGGATAAACCGTGTAAACAATCACCACAGGAAAATCAATCGGAGGAAAGAGGTCAACTCCGAGCAGGTTAAAACCGATTATACCCATGACCATCATCAGAATTACAATACACGTGATGAAAATAGGCCTTTTAATAGAAAGTTTAGCTATATTCATAATGACCATCCATTGATTTGTGCGCTTAGTTAAAATTCAGTCTGTCATAAAACCGGGGCTGCAATTTACCGGACGCTCTCCAGTCCGGTTGCTGCTGAAATGATAAACAAATCCGGCGAAATGCCCGGCATCAGTTAAAATGCCCTTACGGTTGTGCCGGAATGCCTGCCATCTGACAACGCCTGAGATGTGCTGTCAGTACGGCACAGTTACCATACAGGATATTTAATTAACTGGTTAATTAAAATATCTACATGATGAAATCAACTAAAATTACTGCTTTGCCAAAAAAAATATACGCCGGCAGCAATTATATCATTCATAAAATAAATATTCACAAAATCTGCCTGTGAGCACAATGCAGGATGCTTTGAAAAAACTGACCTTAAAAAAGCCCTTTTCAGGCTTTCTGAAGGTCTCAAAGTCCAGTCTGGAAACAAGTCTGTTTAATTTGCTGCTCCTGAAACAAAATAAATGCGAGTTCCGCCGGATTCCCTGACCCGGGAGCGTGTGTTTATGAATCGGCGCTCAGGATACCGTGATTCTCCATGCGGCACTTTATCAGTTTACTGTTTTTCATCCGGCTGCTTATTAAAGTGTTAAAATTAAACTTGATTTTTTTTGCAACACCACGGGAATGTATTCGGCAGACAGAATGTTGTAAAACTGTCACTTGCACTTATTGAACCACCAGGGAGGCTTCTGCGCACCATAGTCCCGACAACATGTATTGAACAGTTTATGTAACAGAAATATATAACCCGCCTGCGGTTTATCATCGCGAAGGAAGAAAAATGCAGCTTACAGAGAACATCTATTTTTACGAAGGGGACTATACGTCCGACACAAGGTTTGTCTACAGGGGTATGGGTTCATCCAACTTCCTTGTGATTAAGGGGGATGAGCAGGTAATGGTTGATTCAGGAACAACCGAAGGCCCCCATAAAAAAAGGGTAAAGGCTGAACTCAGGCGGGAGGGGATAAACCTTCATGATACACGGAGGATACTCCTTTCCCACACTCACCCTGACCACGTTATGCATGCCAAGACCATAAGCAAAACATCCCCGGTATCATTTATCGTCCATCGCGACAGCGAGCCCATGGCGCGCAAAAGCAGGTACCAGCTCGAGGCTCACTACAACTACCCGGAGTTCATGCTCGACGAAATATTCAACCTGCCCGGATGGTTTGTCCGCATGGTCATTAAACGCCTGTTTGACTTTGAGTACGTTCGCATCGGGCGCATGGTGCGCGACCATGAATCGGTGGACATCGGCATACCTGCGGACATCATCCCCATTCCGTCGCATTTCCCCGGCCACATAGGCGTATACTTTAAAAACGAAAAAATCCTATACTCCGCCGACCTCTTTGACTTCAGGGTGGCCGAGGGTGGAATAATAAACAACGCCCTCTCATCGTACCCCATGGTGTTCAGGGACATTGAAACCGTGAACAGCCTTGACATCGAAAAGATAATTCCCGGCCACGGAAGGATCATCAGCGGCAGGTCCATGGTCAGGGTAACACTTGACAGGATATACAGTGGCACCATGGACTACCCGGAAAAGATCAGCAGGCTTATATCGGGGAGCGTAAGCGGGAGGTCCATCACCGAGATCACATCATCGATCTTTTCGGATTGCAACGCCTACAACCTTGTCGCACGGAAGATCATTGTCTGCAACACGCTGCTGCACATGCGCGACACCGGCCGCGCGACCTACAGCATAAGAAACAGGAGAGCCTACTGGCGCGGCTGAACCATGAAGAAATCACAGTTTACATCAATCAGCTGCTACTTTCCACTGCTGGCGCTGCTCTCATCTGCCTGGATTTTCTACTACACCCACTCTTCAGACTCCATGGGCATATGGTCATACCTGCTTCAGACACTGGCGGTTTTTTCACTGCTGCAGGTTGCAGAGATCCGTACAACTGGAAAACGGTTTCACTACGCACTGGCCGGTACCGGCATGGTCTGGGTCTTCCTCGTACACCTCAATGCTTTCATACTTTCAGTGACCTCCATGTCCCTCTACGAGTCCCTTGTGGTACTTGCAACCGGCGGGGACTTTATCAACACCCTGGACGAGGCGGGGCTCTCTGCCGCATACATCCCCCTGCTCGCCCTGCTCCTTGCCCTGGTCTTCTGCTCCGGCATGGCACTTTACATTCTCATGCGGAGGAGCGGCGTCATGATCCCCTGGAGCGCG